>NZ_JBRIMB010000048.1:0-37759 GCF_052977265.1 Shewanella sp. 0m-8
AGGTCATTTCCAGGCGCCAAATTATTCTCGAAAGAGAAGCGATAAAGCCCGTTGCTAACGCAACGGGCTTTTTTCGTATATGCGAACGCTGAAAAGAGCCACTCCTTACGTCGCACCGTCGCTGTGCTTAGCCAGAATAGAGCTATCCGTTTTAGGAGGCTTATCCACTTAAGCTGGCAACGATGCCACTCTTGATGATAAAGAGTCGCCAGCGGTCGATAAATACTGCTTCAATATCGACACTCCTTACGTCGTCTGTCGCAGAGCTCTCGCTAAGCAATGACATCTTTATTCAAATTGGTAGAAGTGCTTTGTAATTTTACCTTTCAGGTGTAGGTTTAATGGAGCGGTTTATCCAGTCATACATTTCTAAGATTAAGAATAAATTCATGAAGAAAACACTACTTGCTTTAGTACTCGCCTCCATTGTTAGTCATGGTGCGAGTGCTTGTACCGGAATAACGTTATCGACTAGCAGTAATGATCAAATTCAGGCTCGTACTATCGAGTGGGGTCATAATGACCTTAATAGTAAACTCATTATCTCACCTCGAGATTATCAATATACGGCGATTATGCCCGATCAGAAAAAAGGCTTAACCTGGAACAGTAACTATGGTTTTGTGGGGATTTCAGTCAGTGATGATCGCTTTATTGCTGAAGGCATTAATGAGAAAGGTTTAAGTGCAGGGCTCTTTTATTTCCGCAATTACGGCTCGCTTTCCAAGTATGACCCAAAGCAAACTGACAATAACATTACGGATATGGATTTTGTACGCTGGATGTTGACTCGATTTGAGACTGTCGCTGAGGTTGAAGCTGCATTAGATAAAATTAAGATTGTCACAGTCTACTTTGACCAGCAGGGTAATCCTTCACCGACTGCGCATTGGCGGGTATCAGATAAGCAGGGCAATAGCATAGTGATTGAAATAATGGATCACGGCAAAATAAATATTCATAAAAATACGGCTAAGGTGCTAACTAACTCGCCAGATTATAATTGGCAAGTGACCAACCTTAATAATTATATCAATCTTCATCCTGGGATAAGTCCACCACAGAAAATTAATGGTGTAGAGGCGCAATCCTTTGGTGTTGGTTCTAACTTTGTGGGCCTTCCGGGTGATATCTCACCGCCATCTCGATTCGTTCGTGCAGCGTTTTACGTCAATAGCAGTCCTATGTTGAATAACGCTCAGCAGGCGGTGTCACAAGCTTTTCACATTTTGAATAACTTCGATATCCCAATTGGTAGTGAATTTAATGATAAATCCCACATTACTGATCTGCCGAGTGCGACTCAATGGACCTCGGTAATTGATCAGAGCAATGGTTTATTATTTTATAAAACCATGAATGACAGTGCGATAAAACGAGTTGATCTTAAGCAGCTTGATTTTAATGTTAAACAGGAACGCAAACAGCAGCTAGACAGTGGCCAATTTAGCTACCAAGAGGTGAGCGTTAACAACTAACCGCGAATAATGCTGATATCGGGTTTGAGCTTAGATACGGGTAAAAGCTGTTTAAATATAATAACCGACATAGAAAATCGATTAGGTTTTCATGCTTTATTTTATCGATTACTTCGAATGATATGTCAAAAAATATAGATCGAATGGTCTTAATTACTAGACATATTTATCTGGCTAGGTAGTCTAGGAGTCCTCAAACGGACGGAGGTACAATCATCCATGAACTTGGCAATTCTTTATTATGTTTATGATCCTATGTGTAGCTGGTGCTGGGGTTATAGGCAGACTTGGTTAGGACTGCAATCTAAGTTGCAAGTAGACTTTCCTGAACTCAATATTGAATATAGATTGGGCGGCCTAGCACCAGATAGTGATGAGCCTATGCCTGAAGAGATGCAGCAGTTTTTGGTGCAAACCTGGAGCAAAATTGCTTTGCAATTGGGCACAGCGTTTAATTTTGATTTTTGGCAGCAATGTAAGCCACGTCGTTCGACTTATCCGGCTTGCCGCGCAGCTTTACTGGCTCGAGAATCTGGCCTTGAAAAAGAGATGTTGCTCGCTATTCAACAGGCATATTATTTAGAGGCAAAGAACCCATCTGATGATGCCACTTTAGTTGAACTGGCGAACAAACTTGGGCTTGATAGTACGCAGTTTGCGATAGCGTTGAACAGTGATGAAACCAGGGCGATGTTAGAGGGGGAGCTAAACCGTACAAGGCACTTACCTATTCAAGGTTTCCCATCATTAGTTTTGTTAGTCAATGGCGAGTTATATTCGATTGAAATTGATTATCAAAATAACCAAAGCAGTTACCAGCAGATTGCTGCATTACTTGGCGAATAAACCTATTCAGCACAGCTAACTTGGTCGTCGCTGTCTATGGTCAACTCTAGGACTTTCATATATTGGTCGTGAGTAACGTAACCGCAGCGGCCATTAATGTGCTCCCCAGATGATAGTCGAATGCTGTATGCGTAGTCTCCGTCAGCTTGATCGGTATTGTAATGAATACGCATTGTTTGCGTAGGGGCAATATTATCAAATACTAAGTTATTGCTCGGCAGACTGACTTCGACTCGAGTTAAAATTTGTCCAGACTGATTAATGACCTTAACACTCGGCATAATAAATAGGTAAGTGTGATAGCCGATAAATAAACATATTGTTGAGAAAACCAGAAACAGTAAACCCGTTCGCATCCACTTTCCTTATCCTGACTCTAGGTCAAATTATTTATTCTTAGGTTCGCTAAGTATAGAAAAGGTTTGAGTTATTTCATTTAATTTAGCGGCTAATAATCACCGCTCAATTAGGTTTAACCGCGAGCGATGGTTAAATCCGAAATATAACCGTGTTCGGTGCTCTTTAAAGCGTGTTTTAGCATGCCTGCAGCTTCATCAGCACTCATAAAGTCGCTGGTATTGGCTTGTTTACCACTGGTAGGCCAAAAATCGGTGGCCATGCCCCCAGGGTAGACAGCAATTAATTTCATTGGACTATTCTTTAGCTCTAAACGTACCGACTCGACCAAGCCTCTGACAGCCCATTTTGCTGCGCAGTAGGTAGACTCTTCGGCTTTAGCGACTAACGCAGCGGTCGACATGACGATGACCACCGTCACAGCTTGGTCTTTATAGCGCTTAACAGCTTCACGTAGTAAGAAAGCTGCTGAGGTAACGTTGTTATTAAGCAGCGTTTGAATAGCCTCAGATGATTGTGTTTCGATGGGGCCAAAATAGCCACTGCCTGCACTATGGATGATCATTGAAGGTGTTTGCGGCAGAGAATCAAACAAGGCCTCAACAGCATTAGCGTTGCATAAATCGGTAGTTTGAGTCAGGCAAGGCTGATTAATAACGGCTGAAATGTGCTGTAAACGTTCGCTATTGCGGCCTGTGATACAAATTGGGCTTTCATCGCCGTATAGTTTGGCGAGCGCTGCGCCTAGTCCGCTACTTGCACCGGTAATGAGTATCATAGGGTTCCTTGTTAAATACTTAAGCTTTTGTATATATGCGTTTATTCTATCTCTAGAATGACTTGCTCAAAGTCGATATGTTGACCATCATCCACCAAAATGGCACTAATGATGCCCGCTTTATCAGCTGTAATATGGTTGCTCATCGTCATGGCTTCGATGGTGCACACGACCTCACCAAGCTTAACGTTTTGGCCGACTGTGCACAGCGGTGTGTGGCTATTTTTATCCGTGAGGTGAACGGTGCCAACCATAGGCGATAGCAGCTGATGTGTGTCGCTATCATCTGCACTGTTTGAGCTCACTGGGCGTGGTATTGCTGGGGCGACACTACTCGCTGGAGCGAGATATGCGTGTGTATTTGACTGCATCGGTACAGGGCTGTGGCGACAAATGCGCACCGACTCTTCACCTTCTTTAATTTCAAGTTCTGCAATATCAGACTCTTGCACTAACTCGATCAGTTTTTTGATTTTACGAATATCCATTAACTAGGTTGACCTTAATGTTTTTCAGTGGCAGTTAAGCGAGCTATAGCGGCTTGCAGTGCAAATTGATATCCCTGAGCGCCTAAGCCACAGATCACACCAATGGCTTTATCGGAAAAGTAAGAGTGGTGACGGAATGGCTCACGGCTGTGCACATTTGATAAATGAACCTCAATAAATGGAATGGCGACTCCAAGCAATGCATCTCTAAGCGCTACACTGGTGTGAGTAAAGGCGGCGGGGTTGATAATCACTATATCGGCATCGCTATTGTGAATAGCTTCAATCAGTAAGTGTTCGGCGTTTGATTGAATATGCTCTAATTGCACTCCGGCTTGAGTTGCACTCTGCTTGAGATCATCGACAATTTGATCCAGTGTATGATGACCATAGTGGCCAGGTTCACGGCGTCCGAGTAAATTTAAATTAGGACCATTAACTAATAAGATTTTTGCTTGGCTGCTCATGACAATTCCCTTGGAATACATTGTTGTGAACGCAGATTAATATGCGCTTATAGCGCTGATTTCAACAAAAAAACTGCTGCTTGTCGAACATTGTAGCTACATAGCCAAACTTTGTGAGTATTTCTCATCTCGACTCACCTCTTTCTACTTTGGCTTAAGGGCTAAAAGTTAGATTTATTTTGTCTCAGGGCCTTCGTCGCCCCTTTCTGTTTTTTTGTATCGACTCGGCGACGTTGGCTACCTTTAGTCGGTTTGGTCGCGATACGTTTTTTCTGCACAGCATTAACGCTGGCCACTAAAACGATAAACTGCTCAAGTGCGGTTTGGCGATTAAAATCCTGACTGCGGCTTTGCTGGCATTTAATGATGATTTTACCGCTTTTGGTAATGCGGTGATCCGCCTTAGCGAGTAAACGTTGCTGGTAATACTCAGGCAAAGAGGAACTTTTGATATCAAAAATAAGTTGTGCAGCCGTAGACACTTTATTGAGGTGCTGGCCTCCTGCGCCACTGGAGCGGATGAATTGCCACTCGAGTTCGCTGTCTTGAATCGATACTGAATTTGATATTTTTATTGTTGCCAAAGCAGTACGCCTATTTTGATGGTTTACCTGACGCGGAACTAGGCGTAGGCTCTTAAATTTCCTTTGCTCAATATTAACAGACTTTTAGCCGAAATAAGGGATGGTCTACTTTTCCTTCGCGGCGAGTTTGCTATTATCAAGCAATCATTACGTCATTATTGAGAATTACGGAGCCGATGTATGCTGTGTAAGATCCCTGATATTGCTAAGGGTGTGATCAGTTTATTTGCCAGTGGTCGCTTATCGACCCAGGATTACGGTCAGATCATGCAACCATTGATTGAGCGTTATCGCGACACAAGCGGTAAGATCTGTATCTATGTAGAAGCCGATGTTTTACTCGAGGGCTGGCAGCAGCAATCGTTAACAGGAAGCGGCGAAGTTCAGTTGCCAAATTTCGATGCCTTAGTGCTTGTCGGTGGTCCTGACTGGTTTGGTAATGCAGTGCGGCTCATGGGGCCATTTATGCAAGGTGAAGTGGCCTGGTATCCATTAGAACAAAAAGAGTTGGCTACACAATGGATCGCTGCTCGTACGGGCAATTAATCTTGGTATAATCGGGCAACATTCATTGCCGTATTTAAATAGAAGGATTTACAGATGTCTTTAACTAAACTGTCAGGGCTGTCATTGGTTTGTGCACTGGTATTTGGACTGAGCGCTTGTGCGCCAGAAGTTGGCAGCGAAGCTTGGTGTAAACAGATGAAAGAAAAGCCATCTGGAGACTGGACGGCTAACGAAGCGGCCGATTACGCTAAACACTGTGTATTTAAATAAATATCAACAGTTTAACCGACTCGCATTGAAAATGAGAGCAAGTTCACTAAGCGCTAGATAATATCTTGTTTACAGTGAACTTTAGTCTATTATGCGAGTCTTAATCGCTACAATACGTTTTTTGTTAGCTTTATAAACCGAATCAATAGGTGAAGTTTGCGTCTATTTAGTCCCCAGTCTCTTTATAAAATGGCAGCTGTGCTGATCGCCGTTGTCCTCCTGCAATTTGCAGGCGGCAATCTTGGCGCGCACCAGTTACATTTAGGGGATCACGAGGAAGAAAGCGCGCCACACCCACATCTCGAATTTATTGCAGATGTTATAACCTCTGCTCAATGTGTAGACTGTACCTGCCCAATTGAACAGCAAGTCGTTAATGTCGATGACACCGCACATAGTCATACAATCAATAAAACCGAATCGAAAAGTTTTGAGTTGTGCCTCGATTGCCCTTGTCACGGCGGTCACGTGACGGCAATGTCATTTGTCTCTATCGTGCCATCAGTACCTGTGAGCGATGAGCTAAATAGTATTAACGAGCAATACCTTCCCCCAGAGCAACTCCCGGATTACCGCCCCCCAATCGTTTAACCCTATAGGGGTTGAAATCGGCTAGGTGATTTTCACCTTCAGCGCTACATACGCTAAGCGCCAACTTCAGCTTCACTAAATCTTTATTACATTACTGTGTGGATCTTGCTATATCTCGCTTATTGACTCGATATTATTTGTGTCATCTGTGGGGTAAATCATGGGATCCATACTGACTCATATCGATTTACACCCGAGCGCATATTCATGCCATTGACACGACTGCAGCCTACATAGGCTAGGTGTTTTTTATCGCATAGGAGTGATGGCGTTCGGGTTGATAGGATCCACGATGAAAAAAACGATAATTGCCAGCCTGATACTCGGCCTTTTGGCAGGTTCAGTGACTAGGCTGCAAGCTGCGGACACTGAGCCTCAATTGCCCGAGTCTATGGCTCAAGCGCAAATTGGCGCCTCTACAAATAACATGGGGCAGTTTAACCATTGGCTTCCTGAGGTTATGCAACGCTTCAATAGTTTGCCAGAAGTGCAGGCTCAAGCTGCGCGCCGCCAACAGGCACAGTTAAACATGGCTGCGTCAGACAAGGCGGTTTATAACCCCGAGCTTGGTTTGGGTTACCAAAATGCCACCGATGACACTTATAGCCTAGATATCAGTCAGACTATCGATTGGGGCGATAAGCGTGGTGTTGCTACCCGTATAGCACAGCTTGAAAGCGAAATTTTACTGTCTACTATCACGCTAGAACGCAATCAGATGCTAGCCGAAAGATTGCAAGCGTTAGCTAATCAAAACCAGGCGCGTAAGGTGCTAGAGTTTCAAAAGCAGCAGTTCAATCGTGCCAAAGAGCAACTCGAAATTGCGCGTCAGCGCACCGAGGTGGGTGATATGTCGAGTGTTGAGTTGCAGTTAATGCAACTCGACGTTGCTAACAGCGCCGCTGATTACGCCTTGGGCGAGCAAGCATCAATTGCAGCAGATGGAGCCGTATTGGCATTGTTTGGTGAATTTGAACTGCCGTTTGAAGATTTTATTAATGCATTAACGCTACAAGCAAGTCGTTTAGAGGTATCACCAGAGCTGCCAGCACTTAAGAGTGCTTATCAACAAGTACTGGTTGCCAAAGTCGCAGTAGAACAAGCAAAGGCTGATGGTAGCGCCGATCCGAGTATTAGCCTTAGCGCAGAGCGTGAAGGTGACGAGAATAAGTTCGGTGTAGACGTGTCGATCCCTCTACAGATTAGAAATAACTATAGCGAAGCTATTGCTGTTGCTAATCAAGGTATTGTGATTGCAGAGCAAGCCTACCTTGCCGAAGAACGTGTGTTGTTACAGCAACAAAAGCAGTTTTCATTAAGCCTTCCTCGACTCACTGAGCGCTATAAAGATTGGAGTGATTTAGTCCTTACATCAGGTACTAAAGCGGCCAAATCATTGTCACAACAGTGGCAGGCTGGCGACATCAATACTAGCGATTACCTACAAAGCCAAAGACAGATGAGCAGCAGCTATATAGCGGGTCTAACGCTCGAATCAGCCCTGTATGAAAACTGGTTGAACTGGATGGGTGTAAGTGGGCAATTGGAAGGCTACCTCAATAGTCAGCTATCAACTCAAGGTGCCAATGTGGCAGCTCTTGAGCAGAGAAAATAAAGGCTTAGATGATGAAAACGACAAATAATTCAACGGTACAACAAGTGATGCTTAACAATATGAACAGCACTGTAAAATCGAGCGTATTCGGACTAAATGCAATTACTCGTGCAATGAGCTTTGGCTTTTTGATATCACTAACCACGGCGTTTTTATTGCCTACGATTGCAACCGCTGGCGATGACCATGACCACGGTGCTGAAGAGATCATTTTGATGAAAGTACAAGATGATGCTCACGAGCATAACGCCGAAGAAGCCAACGCCCATGGTGACAGCCACGATCACGACGCTGATCAAGCAAATGCACTGGATGACGGTCATGATCACGATGCAGAACAAGAGAATGCACAAGGTGATGGTCATGGACATGGTGCAGAAGAAGCTGAAGCAGAGGCTCATGGTATTAAATTGACCGCTGAGCAAAAGGCATTGGCGGGTATCGAAGTCGCTCAGTTGAGTGAGCAAACTTTTAGTCTAGAAGCTGTCGCTACAGCCACCTTGGTCGTGGATAGAGACAGAACCGTCACTATTGCTCCTCAGGTAGATGTTCGCATATTAAAAAGAAGCGTTGTTCCAGGGCAAGAAGTTAACAAGGGAGATGTACTGCTCACGCTAGGCGGCGTCGCCGTGGCTCAAGCGCAAGCTGACTATATTAATGCCGCAGCAGAGTGGAGCCGAGTGAAGCGCATGAGCGCTAGCGCTGTCAGCGCGAGTCGTCGCCTGCAAGCTCAAGTGGATGCCGAGCTTAAGCGTGCCACGTTAGAAGCGATGAAGATGACGCCAGCGCAGATTAAAGCCTTAGCTAATGCACCAGAAACCATAGGTAGTTATCAGTTGATTGCGCCGATTACTGGTCGTGTTCAGCAAGATATCGCCATGTTAGGCCAAATTATACCGGCAGGTACGGCGCTAATGCAGTTAACGGATGAGTCACACCTTTGGGTAGAAGCTGAGTTGACGCCAGTGCAAGCTGAAAATATCAGTATTGGTAGCAAAACAGTGGTCAAAGTTGGCGACAAGAGCATGGAAGGCACCATCATTGGTCGTTCACATGAGCTTGATAGCGTCACTCGTACTGAGCAGATCTTAGTGGCCTTTGAAAATGCAGGCCATGTGTTACATGCAGGTCAATTTGCTGAACTGTACCTTCCTGATGCTTCAGAAGGTGGGGTTATTTTACCTGATTCGGCGCTAACACGTAGTAGCGACGGTCACTGGCAGGTGTTCATCGAAGGCGCTGATGGTTTTGAAGCGATAGAGATTGAAGTGGTTGAGCGTCAGCGCGGCATGAACTTGGTGCGCGGTTTGGCGAAAGATGCTCAGGTTGTTGTGTCAGGTGCGTTTCTACTCGCCTCTGAGCAAGCTAAATCTGGTTTCGATATCCACAATCATTAAGAGGCTGCAGCTATGTTACAGAAACTCATAGACGTTGCCGTTCGCAACCGTCTGATGGTAGTGCTTGCGCTAATAGGCTTAGTTATTGCCAGTATCGCTATGCTACCAAAACTCAATTTAGATGCCTTTCCTGACGTAACCAACGTTCAGGTAACGGTTAATACTGCTGCCGAAGGCTTAGCGGCTGAAGAGGTTGAAAAGTTAATCAGTTACCCTGTTGAGTCGGCGATGTATGCCTTGCCTGCGGTGACTGAGGTTCGCTCACTTTCACGTACGGGTTTGTCGATTGTGACTGTGGTATTTGCTGAAGGCACTGATATTTATTTTGCGCGTCAGCAAGTCTTTGAGCAGTTACAGGCGGCACGCGAAATGATCCCCGACGGAGTTGGCGTACCTGAAATTGGCCCAAATACGTCAGGTCTTGGACAGATCTATCAGTACATCTTGCGTGCCACACCAGAGTCAGGAGTGAATGCTGCTGAACTGCGTAGTATCAACGACTACATGGTGAAACTTATCATGATGCCTGTGGGCGGCGTGACTGAAGTATTATCGTTTGGTGGTGAGGTACGTCAGTACCAAGTGCAAATAGAGCCAAACAAGCTATTGAGCTACGGCTTATCTATGGCGCAGGTCACTAGCGCGTTAGAGAGCAATAACCGCAACGCGGGTGGCTGGTTTATGGATCAGGGCCAGGAGCAATTAGTTGTACGTGGTTATGGTTTATTGCCTGCGGGCGATGCGGGTCTAAAAGCGATTGCACAAATCCCACTGACCGAAGTTGCCGGTACCCCTGTACGTGTGGGTGATATTGCTAAGGTCGATTACGGCAGTGAAATCCGCGTTGGTGCGGTGACAATGACGCGCCGTGACGAAGCGGGAAATACTCAAAATCTGGGTGAAGTGATTGCAGGTGTTGTACTTAAACGTATGGGTGCGAACACCAAAGAAACGATCGACGATATTAGCGATCGCACTGCAATGATTGAGCAGGCGCTACCTGATGGTGTGTCGTTTGAAGTCTTCTATGATCAAGCAGACCTTGTTAATCAAGCCGTTACTACGGTACGTGACGCGCTATTCATGGCGTTTATCTTTATCGTGGTGATCTTGGCGCTGTTCTTAGTCAACATCCGCGCGACCATGTTGGTACTACTGTCTATTCCTGTTTCTATCGGTCTTGCACTGTTAGTGATGTCTTACTTTGGTATGTCAGCAAACTTGATGTCATTGGGTGGCTTAGCGGTTGCCATTGGTATGCTGGTGGATGGCTCGGTGGTGATGGTAGAGAATATCTTCAAGCATCTCACTCAACCCGATAAACGCCACTTACTAAACGCTCAAAAGCGCGCTTCTGGTGAGGTAGATCCTTACCATAGCGATGAAGATGGCACTAAAAATAGCGTTCATGATGAATCTAGCGGTGGTATCGCTATGCGCGTCATGCTGGCGGCTAAAGAGGTATGTAGCCCAATTTTCTTCGCGACCGCGATCATCATCGTGGTGTTTGCACCCTTGTTTGCCCTTGAAGGTGTTGAGGGTAAGTTATTCCAGCCGATGGCGGTGAGTATTATTCTTGCGATGATCTCGGCATTGTTAGTTGCCTTGATTGCGGTACCTGCGCTTGCGGTATATCTATTTAAACGCGGCGTTGTACTACGAGAAAGTGCGGTGCTTAAGCCGATTGAGTCCGTTTACCGTAAACTATTAAGCATAACCATGGCACACCCTAAAGTGTTGGTGATTGCATCTGCTGTCATGTTTGCCATGAGCATGATGTTATTGCCAAGGTTAGGGACAGAGTTTGTACCTGAACTTGAAGAGGGCACCATTAACCTGCGTGTCACCCTTGCTCCTACGGCAAGTCTTAGCACGTCACTGGATGTTGCCCCAAAGCTTGAGGCGATTCTGCTTGAATTCCCTGAAGTGGATTACGCCCTAAGCCGTATTGGTGCTGCTGAGTTAGGTGGCGACCCTGAACCTGTTAACAACATCGAGATCTATATCGGATTGAAACCGGTTGATGAATGGGTAAGCGCGGAAAATCGCTTTGAACTGCAACGTAAGATGGAAGAAAAACTTAACGTCTATCCAGGGTTACTGTTTACCTTCTCCCAGCCCATTGCGACTCGCGTCGATGAACTGTTGTCAGGTGTTAAAGCCCAGCTAGCGATTAAGATTTTTGGACCCGACTTAGATGTATTATCTGAGCGCGGCCAAGTGCTGACCGATTTAGTCTCACAGATCCCAGGTGCGGTAGACGTATCACTGGAGCAGGTCAGTGGTGAGGCGCAATTAGTTGTTCGCCCTAAGCGTGATCAACTGGCTCGCTATGGCATTAGTGTTGATGAAATCATGGCGCTGGTTAGCCAGGGTATTGGTGGCGGGAGTGCAGGCCAAGTTATCGATGGTAATGCGCGTTACGATATTTACGTGCGTTTAGCTGAGCAATATCGTAGCTCTCCAGATGTGTTAGAAAACTTGCTATTGACGGGCGTCAGCGGTGCTACGGTTCGTCTTGGTGAAGTCGCCGATGTTGTGATTGAGATGGCACCACCTAACATTCGTCGTGATGATGTTCAGCGCCGCGTTGTGGTGCAGGCTAACGTTTCTGATCGTGACATGGGCTCAGTGGTCAATGATATTTACGCCATCGTGCCTCAGGCTGAACTTCCACCGGGTTACACAGTAGTTGTGGGCGGTCAGTATGAGAACCAGCAGCGTGCTCAGCAAAAGTTAATGTTGGTCGTACCTATCTCTATCGGTTTGATTGCACTGCTACTGTATTTCTCTTTTGGCTCAGTAAAGCAAGTTGGCTTGATTATGGCCAACGTACCGCTGGCCTTAATTGGTGGTGTGGTTGCACTGTTTGTCAGCGGCACTTATCTGTCGGTGCCTAGCTCTATTGGTTTTATCACCTTGTTTGGGGTGGCGGTGCTAAACGGAGTGGTATTGGTCGACTCTATTAATCAACGTCGAGCCAGCGTTAAAGAAGAGACCGACGAGACGCTCTATGATGCGGTTTATGAAGGCACGGTAGGGCGTTTACGCCCAGTACTGATGACGGCACTAACCTCAGCATTAGGCCTTATTCCAATCCTGATTTCGTCAGGAGTAGGAAGTGAGATCCAGCAGCCGCTAGCCGTGGTGATTATCGGTGGTCTCTTTAGTTCGACAGCGCTGACCTTATTAGTATTACCGACGCTTTACCGTTGGTTATATCAAGGGCGCAAGTAATACCTTTGAATATCTGGTGCTCATTGCAGCACCGATATTCAAGCAAGTTTAATCTTTTGAACCTCCATTATGGATAATGGAGAAGGCTTGAGAAATAACGCTGACGCATTAGTCTGCCATCAGCGTTATCTCTTGCTTTTTAGCTACGGTTTGCAAGTTGTTAATACAGCGCTTTAGTTATTAAGGGGCGAGTCATATGAAATGTTTTTATTCCATAATGATGCTTGCGGTTATGCCTAACCACCTTAATGAATAAAGTGCCAGCATGGCTGGCATATTTAGTACGCGGAGCGGGATCGCTCCGCATTTTCTAGGCTGTTTATGCTTATGTGGATGATTGTATTGATTTCATGTGTAGACAGATTCTAATAGCATATACACGATGTTAAGTGATAGGCGGTATCATGGCTGATACTCTTTTTAAATTGTAGAGACTTATATGTGAACAGCAAAAGAGAGGCTTGGCAAATAGCTGAAAGTGAGTCTTCTACATTACGTTTTAGGACGGTTAACTAGAATCAAATTGCGTCTCAAATACTCGTTTACAGTCGAACACTCAAGAGTTGAGCTATTGGCCCGCAGAGCGACTCCCCTTTAAAGGCTCTACTTTAAAACTATTCTTCAAAGGCTACCTTTTAAAGACTCCGATTCAAAAACTATCCTTTAACTTCGTCTTAAAAAGCTACCCATCAAAAATCCCCTCTGTAAAACCTACTGTAGCGATCATTATTTAGCTTACGCTGATGATAACGCTGTAATCTCAACTATCTTTGATGGAGTGAGCCAAAATGCATTTATAGAGTGAATCAAAGTGGGCTGACTTAGTTTATGCATTCTAAAGTAATCATCGCCATAGGGAGATAAGGGATGTTAGCGAGCCGATTGTGGAAGATCACCGGGCTAGGCGTACGCCGATTTGTAGGCTTGAGCTTGTTTGTTGCATCGATGGCGACGGCAAATCCTTGGGAAGCCGTGGGTACCACTTATGGTACTCAAGCCAGTGCCATTGGCAGTTATGCCAATGGGTGTTTGAAGGGGGCTCAAGCGCTGCCACTGGTTGGCAAAGGTTATCAGGTTATTCGTACCGCAAGACAGCGTTATTATGGTCACCCCAGTCTGATACGATTTATAGAGGGTTATGCTACCAAGCTTAATCAGCAAGGCTTCAGTGATATTTTGGTCGCCGACATGTCGATGCCAAGGGGCGGCAATTTTACTAAGGGACATAGCAGTCATCAGATAGGGCTAGATGTTGATATTTGGTTGAAGCAAACGAGTCAGCCGTTAACAGAGGCTGAGCGTGAGCAGCCTACCCCCCTTAAATTGGTCAATAAGAAGCAGTTCAAACTTGATACTCAGGTATGGTCTAAGGCGCATACTCAAATGCTAAAGCTGGCCTCAGAAGATGAACGTGTTGCAAGGATATTTGTCAGCCCCGTGATTAAGCAACACCTTTGTGATCTGCGCTTAGCTAATGATTCCTGGCTGAATAAGGTTCGTCCTTGGTGGGGCCATACCTATCATATGCACGTTAGACTGAGTTGCCCTGATGATAACCCTTTTTGCCGAGATCAAGCGGCGATCCCCAGCGGCAATGGCTGTGGTGAGCTGGGCTGGTGGAAACAACAGTTGACTCAAACTCAGGTTGAAAAACCGAAACCGCTTGCGTCTAAATCAACTGCGACAGCAGAAGCTAAGCCAAAAAGCAAAAAAGCTAAGGTTAAACCTAAGCAGTGTTCGGTGATGGTCGCGGCAAAGTAGTAGTGATTTAATATGTTAATTTGCCCGTAAAAAGCCCCTCGCAGTTATCCGCAAAGGGCTTTTTAATGCGCTTAATCTTCTAAGCCATCACTGAAGTGCTTAAACCTTATGCTGCCGATAACGCTAGGCGCAACATAATTTAATGATTGAGCGCATAGCCGCCTTTAAGGTGCGAGATCTGCTCGAAGCCTAATCTTTGCATCGCTTGTGCAGCGATCATCGAGCGGCTACCGCTGCGACATACCAGTACCCAAGGTTTGTCTTTTTGGTGTTGATGTTCTTGAATAAACTGTACTAGCCGAGTCAAAGGCACATTTTTATTTGAGCCATCGGCATGGTTGAGAGCATATTCATGGGGCTCGCGGATATCGATTATCCGTACCTGACTATCATTATGCATCGCTGCCGCTAGGCTATTGGAGTCATATTCTTTGATGGCAGACTTATCACAGCTGCCCACGTAGGCACCGCACATAATTTCTGTCCCCACTTCATCATTTAGGTGGCTATCGAGCTGCGCTTTACGCACCACAAAGTCCGCTTCAGATATTTGCTGCGTTAATACCGCGTTAAGCAGCGAATTACGCATCATCTCTGCGCTGAGATTGGTGGTGAACTCATTATTGTAGTCATGGCTTGCGCAAATGAGCGTATCGGGACTGAGGCTGTTATTGAGTCGTTTTAGGCTGCTAAACAGCGCCGAACTTGAGCTCGAATCAAAATTGGTTCGACCTAGACTTCCCATTAAAATCGTGTCGCCAGTAAAAGCATACTGAACCTGCAGTTGCTCACCTTGCTCACCTTGCTCACCTTGCTCACCTTGCTCACCTTGCTCACCTTGCTCAGCTGCACAGAGGAGTAAGCTTATGCTATCGCTGGTGTGACCCGGAGTCGGCACTTTTATTAATTGCTGTGAGCCGATCGTAATCGCCTCATACTCCCCGCCAAATTGCTCGATGGTTTGGCTCTGATAAGGCCAGCCTAAAATATCGCTATCTTGCTCGGCTAAGTAACGGTTAGCTAAGACTTCACGCCCAGACACATGATCGGCATGTCCGTGGGTGTCGATAATCGCAACAGGGGTGAGTTGCTGGCATTGCAGCAGTGTATCAAGTCGGCATTGCAGCTCTGGGAGCGGGTCAATAATGATTGCTTGTTTACTAACTTTATCAGCATAAACCCAAGTGCAACTAGCGCCAGAACGCAGCTGTAATAAGCCATCTAACTCGGCTTTGTCTGTCGTATCATTCGCGATGTCGACAACTAAGCAGCTTTGGGTTAAGGCTTGAGAGGCCATTTTGATGCGCTCACAAGCAGTGTCTACATCAGCTTGGGTCATGGCTGGCCCGAAAGACATTCGAATGGCAGACTCGCTTTGCCAAGCAGGTAACCCCATGGCATCGAGTACAAAGCTGCGGGTGACCTTAGAACTGCAGGCTGAGCCTGAGCTGACACGAATATTAGCGGCATCAAAGAGGTCCATGATCTCTTTGCTACTGAAGTTAGGTACGGCAAAGTTAATTGTCGTTGGCACACTATGTTCAAAACTATTATTAAACACCACCTGCGGAAAACACTGAGTCAAGGTATCTGCAAGCTGCTGTCTGTAGTTGTGTAGTGCCTCGTTGTTACTAAACGCAGAGTGTTGGTTAGGTAGTAGCATCTTAAATATCACGTCAAGTGCGGCCATCCCTGGTAGGTTCTCAGTGCCTGAGCGTAAACCACTTTCTTGGCCTCCTCCTGCAATAAAAGGCGTGAAAGGTGCACCTTCTCGGATATAAACAAAACCTATCCCCTTTGGTGCGTAGAGCTTATGGCCGCTAAATGGCGCGTAATCAATGCTTGTTTGTTCAAGATTGAGTGCCGTTTTACCTAGGGCTTGCACACAGTCGACCATCCAAAATATAGCAGGATTACTGCTACGGATAGTATGCTCTAACTGTTGTAGGTCTTGAAATACGCCAGTCTCATTATTAACAGCCATGGTACAAATCATCAGCGCACTGGGAGCTTGTTGGCGAATAACATCATGATCGAGTAGGCCAAAACGATCGACTGGAATAGCTTTTACCTCAGCTGGTATATCTAGCACCTTAAGCCAATGTTTGAGAGATTCGGGCACCGCTTTATGCTCGGTGGCGCCATAGAGTACGCTGTAGCTTTTCCCCGCTTGTATCTGAGTCTTCGCCGCAATCAGCGCTGAAAGGATCGAGGTTTGGATCCCTTCTGTTGCACCACTGGTAAAGATGAGCTTACCCGCACCACTACCGAGTAACTGTTGCGCGTGTTGACGGGTTTGCTCCATCAGATTTTTGGCTTTTAGGCCTGTGATATGGCTGCTACTTGGATTACCAAACAAGGTTTCCATGGCTGATAGCGCAGCGGCTGCAGCTTCAGGTAAGACTGGTGTAGTGGCATTAGCGTCAAGATAGATTTGAGTTAACTCATTTAGTTTATTCATTATTTATGGCTCTTATTTTTATAATTGTGCCGTTAAAATACTGTTATTCTTTTTTGGTATAACTAATTCTGCTTGGCTATATTAGCAGCTTGGTAATAATGATCAAGATCACGAATTTGACAGCTTGAGTTATGGCTAATGTGAAGAGGAGAGCTTATCGCTAATAAAAAAGCGCCCGATTGGGCGCTTGTTAGAATTGATGAGAGTTCGGGCTTGAGACGACACGCTTACTCATTGATATTCGCTTTTACCTGTTCGATAAGGTTTGCCCATTGAGGGTAGTCAGCTAAGGCTTGAGTTAGCTCGCCCCAAGGTGCCATCACTTTTTGTTGATAAGCAATAGAGTCGCTGTGGCCGTTCTTTAATAGATAAAGGTAGTAAAACGCAGATGCCCGATAGTTTGCCGCGCAGTGCACTAAGATCTGCTTATCTTGATTAGCCTCCATGATGCTAAAGAAGTGGCCAACATCATCTATTGTTGGGTTTTGCCAATCAACATTAATTCCTTCATAGTCCATACCAGCTTGAGTGACCAGCTCAGCTTCATTGGAGTACCCGTTAGGGTTTTCTGTTGGGATTAAGTTGATCACCAACTCGATACCTGATGCTTTTAGCGCTGGAAATTCAGACTTCTTAGGTAGACCGGACGTTATGACCTTGCCATCATTAAATTGTATCGCTTTTATTTGTTGTAGTTCGTCAGGCGTGATGGAAGCCATAGCGAATGGGCTGAGAAAGCTAAGTTGCAAAACAATGAGTAAATTGACAAAGCGCATTATTCTATCCTTGAAATATTGATACTGACTGCTATTAAACCTTAACTTTAATGACCACTTTTCTCACCTTATTTGCGTTAGCACCAGTGCCTGGCATATGGATGTCACCAGGGAAAAACAAGGCAAACATACCTGCTTTTAGTGGAATAAAAGCGGCGTCATCTTTATTCGATTCATAATCAAAATTAGCGTAGTCGTGTTCGCCATAGTATGGCTTCGACGGGGTTTGGTTAGCTAAAGGTAGGTAACCGAACTCCTCTTCGCCACTCACTACATATTGCACATCAATATACTGGTGGTGGACTTCAAATGCTTCAAGTTCTTTAGGCTGGGTCTGGTAGTCATTAACGATAACAAACAAGTTCTTGCCTTCGAGTTCATATTTACCTACTTCAAGCAGGCTAAAATCGGTCGTTGCAAGATGCTCAAGGGCTTTAGCAATTTGTGGGTTAATCGCAGCATAGATGTCGCGGTTCGCTAACGTATCAACAATCATGATGTTTGCTCGCAGTGGTCGAATCTGACCAATTAATTAGTTAGACAAAAGCACGCCAATAGACGCACCGTTTATAGGGCGAAGTGTAACGCTAACTTAAGTTAGGCGATACAAGATAATACTTCCTGTTGCGTCGATTAAGCATCAAGTTTAGGGTATGACGTAGACTGATTGAAACTGAAAATAATTAACCGAATAAGGATGAGTGTGTCTGCATTACGATTTATCGCCGGGCCAAAGGCTTTTAACACTCTGAGCGAGAATGGATTTAAACCTGAACTGTTTTCACGCTTGCTGGCAGCCTCGGGCGGGCCTAAGTGGATCGGTATTGCTGGGCTCGACCGCTATCTTTTTACCGAGTTCTTTAAAGACTTAAATCAGCCGCTGCATACTCTCGGCGCTTCATCGGGGGCGTGGCGACTGGCATGTCTAGCGCAAGCTAATCCGCAATCAGCTTATGACCGATTAGAAGCGCTTTACATTGGTCAGCGTTACGATACTAAACCGACAGCAAAAGAGGTCTCTACTCAGGTTGCAGGCATTATAGAGGGATTATTGGGGAGTCGCGGTGCGGTTGAGATTGCTGGACATGAACAGATCAATAGCCATTACATTGCGTGTCAGGCAAGGCACCTTAACCAGATGGGTGGACGTGGACCATTAGCTTTGGGGCTAGCGACTGCTGCCATGACCAATTTTGTTAATCGAAAGAGCCTATCTTGGCACTTTAAGCGCTGCGTTTTTGGTGTTGATAAAAAGTGCTCCCCTTATGCCGACCTTAACGATCTGCCGAGTCAGTTTTACTCGTTATCAGAAGCTAATATGCATCAAGTCTTGTTAGCGACAGGCTCTATCCCTTTGGTGCTGTCTCCGGTTACCCAAATTGAGGGGGCGCCCAAAGGGCACTATTACGATGGTGGCATTACTGATTATCACTTTGACTTGCCCTTACAACAGAGTTCAGGCCTTACTTTATACCCACATTTCTACCCTAACATGTCACCGGGCTGGTTTGATAAGTCCTTGTCTTGGCGGTTGGCGAAAGCCAATTATGACAATGCACTTATCTTGGCTCCCACTCAGAATTACTTGCAGGGTTTGCCCTATGGCAAGTTACCCGATAGAGAAGACTTTAAGTACTTAGACACTGATAGCCGAATTAAGTATTGGCGTCAATCCGTGGCGATTAGCCAAGTATTAGCTGATGATTTAGCTGATGTTATAGCTAAAGGGACCTTACTACAGCGGATTGAGAGGTTATAGCCTATCTGCATGTTTGTGTAATAAAGCCCATCGTTTTCCTGTCTATTAGGTAGGGAGAGCTTGGTGTTGTGTGCTGGCTGAAATTTGTTCAGCTGCTACACTTTAGCTTTATTGACATAAGTCAAAATACTGTGGCCTACCTATTAAAGGGGGGAGGTTATTATGCAGACACAAGAAATGGCGTTATTAACCCATGACACCTTGTTGTTACCCGAAGGGCGTTTGGAGATCCGTGTGATCGATCCACGCTATCTGAGCATGATCGCTGAGATCCTCAAAGGTCATTACCCGCTTGTTTTTGGAGTGGGGAGGGAAAATAGTAGCTTACCTTGCTATGAGACGGCGACTCAATGTGAAGTGATCGATTTTAATCTGCTTGATGATGACTCTTTAGGTTTAGTGATTGAGGGTAAGCAAAGAGTGAGAGTACTGTCGGCTGCGCAACGAAAAGATGGTATTTGGATCAGTCGCGTACTACGTAGCAATAATTGGCAACATGAGCCCATTTATGGTGAGTTTGAGTTAATTAGCGCCGCCCTAGAGCAGTTTTATGAAGTTAACCCGGATCTATTTGGTTTGTATGAAAATGACGTCCACCTTGAAGATGCGTCTTGGGTGAGTCAGCGCTGGTTAGAGGTGCTGCCTCTTTATAATCAAGACAAGCTGCGCTTACTTGACCAGCCAAATTGCCACAAGACAATGAATTTTGTGCTGGAGTTAATTAAATCCCATGCTAGAGATAATCAGCACTCTTAAGTCATTTTGATAATAGGCACTTTTTAGTCGATTTTGATAATAGACTGCTATTTGCTAAAGTAGCGCCACTTTTATTATGCATACCTCTATATTTTGAGTCTTATGAGCTCCTCTGTTCGCGCTACCCAAGCCTCCTATGTGGTGTTACCGGAAACAGTAACCGATAAACCCACAGTGTTTAGCTTCCTCATTAGTCAGTTTCCCACAATCGCCAAAGCCGTGTGGCAAGCACGTATTGTTGAGGGAAAAGTGCATTGGCGCGATGGCACGCCCATTACTCTAGATACGCCTTTTGCCCCTCGCGAACGGGTCTATTATTACCGTGAAGTAGAGTGCGAATCTATCATCCCCTTTAAAGAACAGGTTTTACTACAGACGAATGCGTTTATGCTGGTATTTAAGCCTCATTTTTTAGCGGTGAACCCGAGTGGTAACTTCGTTAATGAGTGTTTGGTTAACAGGTTGCGGATAAAGACCGGGAACCAAGAGATAGTGGCGGCTCATCGCCTAGATAGAGCGACAGCGGGCGTGATGCTGCTAAGCTTAAATAGCGATACTCGACATGACTACCATGAGTTATTTAAGCGTGGCGAGATCTGCAAAACTTATCAAGCGATAGCGCCCTTAAATGCTGAGGTTAACTCACTGATAACCCAAGGCGCATTAAGTCTTCCTATGGCATGGACGGTTAAAAACCGTTTGCAGAAAACGGTTCCAAGTTTTCTGATGTGCATTAGCGAAGGTGAGGCCAATAGTCACTCTACGATCCGCTTAATAGAAGTGCATAATGGTTTTGGCCTGTTTGAGCTTGAGCCTATCACCGGAAAAACCCACCAACTAAGGCTACATATGATGAGTCTCGGTATGCCACTTTTAAACGACAGACTTTACCCAGAATTACTCGATAAAGCGGCCGATGATTTCGCTACGCCGCTGAAGCTGATGGCGAAGCGCTTATGTTTTATCGATCCAATCACTCAAGAGCATATCGATATGAGCTGCGAAGGTTTTAACCTGCAAAATGAAGTACAAAGTCTATAGCTGTTTTACTAACTTATTGATTGGCAAGCTCTTGCTAGAACTTAGAACTTAGAACTTAGAACTTAGAACTTAGAACTTAGAACTTAGAACCTAGAACTTAGAACTTAGAACCTAGAACTTAGAACTTAGAACCTAGAACTTAGAACCTAGGACCTGCTAGCACTCAATTCCAGAGGCTAATCTAACAGCCATAAACAACCTAGATCACTCGCCTGCTCGTTTCGAGGACGCTTCGCGGCTAGAGCGGACTTCGTCCTGCTATACAGTCAAAAGGCGGCATAAATACCGACCTAAAAACAGGCATCGCTTTTATCTTCTCTTTCTTTTGCTTGTTGTCTTGGCTTTTCCGTCTTAGCTTTCTCGGCTTCTATCGGCCGTTAGGGCTTTGCTTTTGCCTAGGAACTAGGATCTCTAACCTGCTTTTCCTAAGACCTAGGTTCTAATGCCTCGGCGGTAAAAACTCGGTTTCACTCATGTCGGAATGTAATACGCCTATTTTGGTGGGGGCACCCGTTGCTGCAATCTCTACAATGCCAATACCACTATTATTAACTAAACGCTTGCTGCGCTCGCCATTGGGGCGTCTGCCTCGAATGGACATACGCTTGCGCTTAGTGAAAAAGTTAAGTGGCGAGAAGTGACCATATAGCCAGCCGTTAAATTTGTCGAAAACGGGGAGTAGCTTTTCTGGAAATTGATTCTTAAAGCCACTGCAGGTGATTTGGTAAATCTGTGGCCCACCATGACGAAAACGAATACGTACATCATAGCTAAACGAGTAATGCACATCGCCCGATAAGATGATGAACTGCTCAGGTGTTTTTCTGTGCTGAAAGATACTCAGTAAGGTATTGGCTGTGCCTGGGTGAGCCATCCAGTTTTCAGCATCAACCAGTAAAGACCCACCACAAAGCGTGGCGACTCGTTGTACTGTCTCAATCAGCTTTACGCCATACATAGGAGCTGGCGATACTATGATGACATTAGGTTGATTGACTAACTCCGCTTGAAACTCCATTAAGGCTTCCCAGTCCATTAGCCCTGATGGCTTACCTAGGTTCGACTCACTGCGCCAGCGTCGAGTACGGGTATCGAGCACTAACAGTTTAGGTGTGGTTTGTAGGCTGTAATGCCAACGTTCGAAGCTAAGTAATTTATCGATAAGGCTATCTTGGGACTCTGCATTGGGATGCTTAAAAAATCGATTTAACTCTGGAGTGATGTCGTTATCGAAACGCTTGGGCGCATTGCCAAGCCCTTGGAAAAGTGTGTAAGCAATCAGTGCATTACCTATTATTCGTTTTGAAAAAGCATGGTTGTATGCGGCGAGTTCCCATCTAGCTGTGAGGTTCCAGTCATCGGTGATATCGTGATCATCGAAAATCATATAAGTCGGCACATGTGCCATTAAGCGCCGAACTTGTTTTAAGCCTGCTTTAAACGCTAAAAGATGGGTCCACTCTCTCTGCCACCTTTGATTATTGACCTTGCTTAAGCCGATAACATCTTTTGGGATCTCAATGAGCTCCCAAAGCTCTGGTGACCAGTAGAGTAGGTAGAGCGCCATCAACTCATTGAGACTGACGAGGTGGTTTTCAGCGATTGATGAGGTAAAAATAGGATGGTTGATGTACCAACGAGCAATGAGCGTTTTAGCCTTGTATTGGGTTTTAGGTAATAAATGTGTATGACGACGATACATGGCGGCAGGCTGGTAACTAATATGGCTGGAGTCAGGCAGTGGAGCATCGACAAACTGTTCTTGCTGCAGATCAAGCAGCTTAATAACCTCGCCAATGGCATAGAGCATAGGCCCCGCAATATCATCAACATATACCTGATCTCCACTCATCATAAGTAATGCGGGGCGATCTGAAATCTCTTTACACTCTAGTAATTGGGTATCGGCGGCGACTAAGGCGTCACTGCTATGATGGTGTGCGTTACGGCATGAGCCGTGCATCAACTTATCGATTTGGGGCTTGATGGTAAACCGGCATGCTTCTTCTCCGGGATAGGTTAACCCATCAATCTGATGGAATAGTTCACCTATTTCGCTATCAAAAAGTCGATACTCAAGGGCGATATCTTTTGGTAATAGTCGGTCTTGAGACAGACGGAGCAGATATTGGTATGCGTGTTTCCCAAGTGGGATGCAGTGGACTTCACAGTCGTTTAACTCGCGGTCAAATTCGGCGCCAATTAACGTTAAACGTAACCTTGATAGAGGTTGTTTACTAACAAACCATAAAGTGAAGTGCTGCTCATCGCAATGGCGCAGCATTGGGCCAGCAATAATGAGCGGAAGAGAGTGTGCTGATGGCATTAAAACGCTCTGCAGTAAAAGTAAGCTTTCTCAAGAGTAAACCAGTGCTTAGCGGAAGAAAACCCCTTATGCTAGCTCGTCAATATGCTCGTTGATGTTTGAGTGCTTATGTATATTATTGCAGTGGCAAACTCTTTATTCCTGTGACTCCCGCCACAGATAACGCTCAAGACCAGCGGTGTAGCGCATTAAGCTGTGAGCGACTTGCCAGTTTAGCGAGTAAAAGCACGTTATCTTTTAAGGTTGGAATCGCAACTGCCTTTGAGCAGCCAGCCTGCGTAACGCAATGGCTGGCTTAACGATAAAAATCGATAAAACAATAAAAATAAAGAATGATCATCATGATGAATACGCGCTTTAAAAACTTACTCATACGCAATCTTGGTGCCACCGATCAGCTAGCTTTGCTGAGATTCGGAGCGTTGCTATTGAAGATCGGCTTGACCTTTTTTGCTGCCGATACCTTTGGCTTATCTCTTACTAGCCCAGTCTTATACTGGGGGATGAGTTTAGAAGCGCTCTATCTAGGTGTTACTTTTTGGCATCGAGGTTCAATTGCTCGTCTAGATAATGGCTTTTTCATCGTCTTGCTAATCGATACCCTGTTTTGGATCTCCTGGCTTTATTTTACAGGCGGGGCAACGAATGCATTTATCTCTTTGCTGCTATTACCCATTGCTATTGCCGCGGTTGTTTTACCCCAGTGGGCCCCCTGGGCTTTGGCACTTTTGTCGACCTTTGCCTATAGTTTGATGATTTTTTCAGTGCCCGAGAGTCAGATGAAACACCATGGTATGGATATGAGCTCTCATTACCTTGGTATGTGGTTTAACTTCTTGATCTCGGCATTGGTACTGACCACCAGTGTGGCCTATATTGCTCAGCGCATGCGAAAGCAGGAGGTTGAGCTAGGTTATATGCGCGAGGCACAATTACGCCAAGAGAGGTTACTGGCGCTGGGGACTGCTTCAGCGCAGATGGCGCACCAATTAGCGACGCCATTAGCGAGCTTACGTTTGCTGGTGGATGAAGCAGTGGAAGAGCAGAGTAGTGAGCCTGAAATATTGCAAGAGATGAACACCGCCATCGTGCGATGCGAGCAAACACTCAACTCGCTGCGAATGGCAACAGAGTCTATTCGAGAGCAGAGGCTGAGCTTGTTGACAGCCAATGAATTGTTAGCCACGCTGCAGCAGCAAGTATTGTTATTAATGCCTGAAATCACTTTAGAGCTGAAGTACCTCAAAACGCCAACAGATATCGCTGTTGATCAGGTTGTAATAAAAACCGATGCCAGCTTACTTCCAGCCCTACTGGCGTTGGTCGAAAATGCCAGCAGTGCAAGTTTGGCTCACATTGGTGAAGCCAAGGTTGTTGTGTCGGCGCTGATAGCGACAGAAAGTGACAGTTTATGTATTTCGGTTAAAGATTTTGGCGCGGGGATCCCCAAAGAGATGCAATTACAATTGGGGCGAAAGTTGATCGAAAGCGAAAGAGGGATGGGGATGGCATTGCTCCTGAGTAACGCAAGCTTTGAACGTTTGGGTGGACAGTTACTACTTGGCAGCGCAAAAGAGGGCGGCACGGTTGCTGAGGTTTGTTTTCCTATCAGCCCGAAAATGTTGACACAAGGAGCGGCATAATGACAAATAAGCTGCTTATTATTGAAGACGATACAGCCTTAGCCAGTGTATTAGCTCGACGCTTAACTAAGCAAGGATTCGAATGTCGCCAGAGTCACGATGCCAGCCAAGGTTTATTATTAGCGAGGCAGTTTCGTCCAACTCACGTGTTGTTAGATATGAAGCTAGAGCAGGAGAATGGGCTAAAGCTTATTTCACCCATCAGGCAACTATTACCGAATGTGGTGATGGTATTGCTAACCGGTTATGCCAGTATCGCCACTGCTGTAGAGGCTATTCGCCTCGGAGCCGATAATTACTTGGCTAAGCCTGTTGATACCCAAACTTTGCTAAATGCACTATCAGCCACAGCAGTCGAGAATGGGAGCGAGCCCTTAACTGAAGAGCCATTATCACCAAAACGCTTGGAGTGGGAACACATTCAGCAGGTGCTAAATGCCAATAACGGTAATGTGTCTGGTACAGCTCGTCAGCTGGGAATGCATCGACGCACTTTACAACGCAAGTTATTAAAAAAACCTACGGCGGATCATCGTGAGGTGTCATAGCGTAAAGCTTAGCGTTTTGTAATGGAAATCGATTTTGTTTGGCATAGTGATGGTTTAAATGGGAGAGTTTCGGTGTAATGTATTGATGTAGGGTTATACTGTACGCAGAGTGGCATCAATACAGAAAGTAGCAATTATCTATGAAAAACTCCCCCGCTTTTGCGACCGATACTTTTTTGCTCGACAATCCTAATGACTTAATTTCGTTAGATAAGTGGCAGAAAACGGTTAATTTACTTGCCAAGTTGTTCGATGCGCCAGCAGGCTTCTTAGTGCAGTACACCAAAGAAGGTTTCCAAGTCACAATCTCCAGTGAGCAGGAATCTAACCCCTACGCTTCGGGTGTGGTCATTGAGCCAGAAGTAAACATTTTTTGCCGCAAAATAGTCGAGACGGGTCAGGCATTATACGTCAACAATGCTGTGTTAGATCCTTGCTGGGATAGCAACCCTGAAGTCCATAATGATGGCTTTCGCTCTTATCTTGGCGTACCGGTGTTTTGGCCTTGTGGTACAACGTTTGGCACGTTCTGCGTGATGGATTATAAAGCGACTGACTATCAAAAAACTTACATTGAATTGATCGCTCAGCTTAAAGAACTTCTAGAGTCGGATCTTGCCTTAATTGGTAGCTATGCGCAGATGCAGCAATTGGCCATCACCGACTCACTATGCAACATCAACAATCGACGTGGTTTTAATATATTGGCGGAGCAACGTATTAAGCTTGCCAAACGCACCAATAGTTTGCTCTGTTTGCTCTATCTCGATATTGATCAATTTAAGGCCATTAACGATCAACATGGACACGGAGTCGGCGATGCTGTTCTACAAGAGGTTTCGCGGGTATTAAGCGATACGGTACGTGAAGCCGATGTCATTGGCCGCTTTGGTGGCGATGAGTTTGTCGCTCTGGTAGCGATAGAAAATGGCGTAGGATTAGACAAGCTGAAGCAACGCCTTATAGCTGCCTTTGAGCAATGCGATTACTCTGAAAAATTACCCAGGTTTACAGTCTCTATAGGTAGCTGTGTGGTAGATGAGTCTATCGATATTGAGCAACTGCTAGATGCCGCTGATCAGGATATGCTTAAACGTAAACAATGCCCTGCTGGATAAAATAAATCCTGAGTCACTCAGGCGATAAATGCTGTGGATATTCAGTTTGCCGTTAAAGGGAGCTTGTTAGCTTTGTTATGCAAAATGTTTGTTAAGGTTAGGAGTGCATTAACCCGGCAGCGGATACAGTTTGGCAAATGTTAGCGACTTTTGCCTTAAAAAGTCGATAACACTTCTCACTTTATGGCTGGGGTAATTCGTTTGTAAGTACACCAATTGCAGTGGCGTATTTACCGCCAGGTGTTCAGGAAAAAGTAAGACTAATTTTCCTTGATGCACTGCCTTAGCCACATCAAACCAGCTTTTGTAGGCTACCCCTTTTCCCGCTAAAGCCCAGTCTTGAATTACCGCGCCATCGTTACAGCTATTGCTTGCTTTTACTGCTACTTCGTACTCTTTTCCCTTATGACTAAATAGCCATTTATGCCAAGGTGTTATGCCGCGGGTAAGGATTAGTGTTTTGTGATTAATCAGCTCTTTGGGATGCGAAGGAACACCGAATTTTACCAGATATTCGGGAGATGCTACGGCGACTCGCGGCATCATCGCCAGTTGGCGCCGCATTAAGTTTGAGTTCTCTAGCTGACCATAACGCAAAGCTAAATGTACATTCTGGCTGATCAAATCAGCCATTTGATCGCTGAAATATAGGCTTAACCTTAGTTCTGGTGCTTGTTCACAAAACTCATCTAACCACTCTCTAACCAAGTTGCGACCAAGATCTGAGGGGAGGGCTATTTTTAGCTCACCTTTGAGTTCTCCACGATTATCGGCTAAGACTGCTGCTGCGCTATCGAGCAGCTGTATTGCTTCTCGGCCAGTTTCAATAAAAACATGGCCCTCTTCAGTGAGTGTCATCTGCCGTGTAGAGCGGGCAAATAGCAAACAATCCAACTTTTTTTCTAGACGTTGCAGCGCAGCACTGGCCGCTGCAGGTGTCATACCGAGTTCTCGCCCTGCGGCAGATACACTTTGTAAGTCGGCAATACGGATCGCAAGTTGTAGATCGTTGAGATGATACATATCAAATATTTTTTGAAAATGATTTTAATACTAGCCTAATTATCAAAATAAGTTAACGGGGATAGACTAAGAACATTGATGGGACGCTGGAGACGCACAATGGCAATTCGCTTTAATCATCTCAATATTGTGGCTGCTGAAAACAGCAAACTGCAACATTTGCTGGTGGACATCCTAGGGCTGAATGTTGGCTATCGACCGGGGTTTCCCTTCGGCGGGGCTTGGTTGTACCAAGGTGATAAAGCCTTGGTACACATTATCGAATCTAAGCGTGTACAGACTTGTGAATTTGGTCATATTGCTTTTGACGTGGATATGAATTTACCGGTGTTGACTCATCAACTGAACCAATTATCACTTAAATACAATGTGCGTCAGGTACCTGATAGTGCAGTGCTACAGGTTTTTATCAAGCTTGATAAACTCGTTATAGAGCTACAAGTTATTGATGAAAAATAGCAATAATTATTGGGTACATTTACGCATCATCAGGAGCTATTATGAGCCTTTTCACCCCTTACAATAAATCATCATTATCGCTGAATAATCGTATGGTTATGGCACCTATGACGCGCTCGAGAACAACCCAGCCGGGTAACACTCCGAATAAAATGATGGCCACTTACTATGCCCAAAGGGCATCAACGGGTTTAATCATTAGTGAGGCGACGCAGATCTCAGCTGATAGCCAAGGCTATTCGTTCACTCCTGGTGTTTACACGCAGCAGCAAATCAGCGGTTGGCAATTAGTCACAAGTGCTGTGCATCGAGCGGGAGGCAAAATCTTTAATCAGCTATGGCATGTGGGTCGAGTATCACACCCGGTGTTTCAACAGGGGGAAGCGCCAATCGCCCCCTCTGCCATCAAACCGACAGATACTCAGGTTTGGGTGGTCGATGAAGCGCATCCAGATGGTCAGATGGTGGATTGTCCGACGCCAAGGGAGATGGGGCAAACCGATATTGAGCGTGTTGTTGCTGATTTTGCTCAAGCGGCTACAAACTCGATTGATGCGGGTTTTGATGGGGTAGAGATCCACGGTGGTAATGGTTATTTAATTGATCAGTTCTTACGCACAAATTCCAACCATAGGAGCGATGCATATGGTGGTTCACCACTAAAGCGGGTTCAGTTTCTTTTAGATATTGTCAGCGCGGTCAGTGAAAAGATAGGCTCAGACAAAGTGGGAGTTCGCCTCGCACCGTTCGTTACCTTTAAAGATATGGCCTGTCCGGAAATCGTTGAGACGATTTTACTGGCGGCCCAAGAGCTGGGCAAAATGGGGATTGCTTATGTGCACCTTTCAGAAGCTGATTGGGATGATGCTCCGCAGATCCCTGAGCGTTTTCGCATCAAGCTAAGACAAGTGTTTAGTGGCACCATTATTGTGGCAGGGCGCTATGATGTAACGCGTGCCAGCGCGGTGATTGAAAAAGGTTATGCCGATCTTGTGGCCTTTGGTCGCTCATTTATAGCCAACCCAGACTTGCCTTATAGGTTGCAGCATCAACTACCCTTAGCGGAGTTTAACAAAGGCCCACTGTTTGGCGGTGGAGCAGAAGGTTATATCGATTACCCAGCCTATAGCGACTAGCTAGGTTTATCGGTTAATAACCAAAAGGACGCTTATGCGTCCTTTTGGTTCAGAGTGGCTGCAAATAACAACTGACTTTAGTGCCTAAGGTCGGAATACAGATGCCATTGGCGTCGGCCCATCTCCAGCACAATACCCGTTGCTAGGCCTGCTGCGGTATTGACCAGTAAGCAGAGCGCTGCAGTGGCTAAAATTACGAAAATACAGAAAGGCTTACCGTCGATAAAGCGCTTAGACCAAGCTAGCTGTGTGCCTGCTATCGCCAGCAAACTACCTAATATCGCCAATGGGATCAGCGACAAAATAGACGCAATCCCCTGGCCCCAAAAAGCGGCGATGAGTAAACACGTTGAGCCAAAAATAGTAGGGGCTAACCAGGTGCGGGCGCCAAAGTGGTATTGCACTGCAAGGCCGCCAGCGCCGTGGCACATGGCGCTGGCACCAAACGGAGCGAGTAATAAATTAGCCCAGCCTGAGCTAGTGGCAAAGCGTTCTGGTGCAAAATTATCTTTAGCATCTTCAGGGAATTTCTCTTTCGCCATCGCAGAGGTGGCAATCACAGCATTGGTTAAGGTCAGTGCCAGTTGTGGCAGCACAAGTAAGCCCGCAGCAGAGCTCCATTCATCGATGCTTGGCCAGCTTAACAGCCATGGCGAATATACTGAAAGGTTAAAGCTTGGCGCAGTGCCACTATTGAGCTGCCAGAGAATTCCCAGCACCAAGACTAGCGGCATCGCAAAGTAACGCATAGGTAAAAACTGGCTGGCAAATAACGCAGTAAAAGCGACAAAACCAATCAGCCAGGTTTGGCTCATCATCTGGCCGCCGAGCCAAATAAGTTGCAGGCCAATGGCTAATTGAATACCAATACTGATGGCGGGGGATAACTGTTTTGCCATCCAAGTTATTGCGCCACTGTAGGCTAGCACTAATAAAATGATCCCCATCAACATACCACTGGCTTGCAGCATACCTGGGGTGAGTCCTTGGGCAATCACTAATGCGGTGATCACTTTCATCGGTTGGATTGGAATTGGGCGGCGATAATAAAAAGCGGTAAATAGTGCAAATAAGCCAAAGCCCATAAAGATCCCTTGTGGGGAGAAATGGTTTAAGGCGATAAGGCCAAGCACTAACGGGAGAAAGGTACCTAAGTCGGCAAAGGCGCCGCTAAATTCCCCTGAATATTTGTTGAGGGTGTCAAAGGGTGTTGTCTTACATCTCATAAAGCTTGCCGTAGGAAATAGTCACTGGGACATCGCAAGATTAATGCCAAGAATTTAATGACAAATACGCCGTAAAAGCCGATTGAGTAAGCTATATTCCAACGCAATAGAGACAAGTTGGCACATGCCGCTCAATCTTATGGTCAATAGGTCTAATATTCATGAGTGTTTAATTACCTCTTTAGTGATATTTGGTAATAGGTTGGAGGCAAAAAAGCAGTGGTAGGGTGACCACTGCTTTTATCGGTTCACGGATTGCTGTGACATCGGATCTTTAAAGCTGATTATGCATATCGTTCAAAGCTTGATGGAGTAGATCATCATCGTTTGCTTGATCAACGCCTTGATGCTCAATAGCATCATCAAGAGTGGTTAAGTCGTTATGGTGTACATCATGCTTATCGTCATCAAGCAGTGGGTTGTCAAACGCATCGACTTGATTGGTATCGAGCATATCGGTATCAGGTTCATTGCTGGTGAGTACCTGCATTTCGGGCAAATCATTCATCGATGACGCAGCGCTTTGTGGCGCGAGATCGTGATGACTCATACCGACCATCTGTAGATAGTGATCGATAGGCTCTGACGCTTCGACTTGGGCGGCGGGGGCTTGCTGCTCTGCTGCTGGGGCTTGCTCTTGAGGGGGAGAGCTTAAATCGTCGCCAGTATGAGTGAGCGTATTATCTGCCTGTACTAAATCATCTGCCTGCACGAAATCATCAGCCTGCATTGGACCATCAATAACGACATTAATCACAGGATCGTCTTGAGGGGCATCATTGGCTACGGTCGCAGGTGATGCTGGGTGGCTAAAGGTCGGGGTGACCGTCATATCGAGCACTTCTGAGCCTAATGTCAGTTTTCCACTGTTGCCGGGCCCGTGGCTTAGTATGCTCACTTGAACATGCATCACCACATCATCATGGTGTGAACCTTGTAGCGCGACTTCGAACCTATCTTCATGTACGCCTACATTTTGCGCCGAGCCATGGGGCCCTGTATGGGTATTGGCGTGCTCTTGATAACTCAACTGCCCTGTTTTGGGGTTTATCGATAAGGTGCCCCATTGGCTGGTATAGGAGGTTTGATAGTGGCCATTAACCAATATTTTCCAACCTTGCTCGGCAACTGGAACTGGGGTTTGGGTTGGCAGTAACGTCGGTGCGCCCAAAGATGCGCCGATATGATGGCTGCCAGGTGGGGCTGTTACCACTATGGGTTCAGGCTTTGCTCCAGCGGCGATATTGAGTGCTGAATTAACGTTACCGTACTCATCAGTCATGATGGCTTTGACTATACTGCTTGGCGCCACTTCAAGGGCAATACCGTGGGCTAAACTGTTGGCATCGAGCACATGGTCGACACCATTAATATTAAGGTGTTCCCCTACTTGGGCATCAGCTGCGGCATGCACTGTGGCGGTAATTGTCCCTGTATGGCCTTGAGCAATTTCTGCTTTACTGTAGACATTATCGCTGCCAGGGCTTTCAAAGGTAATACTTGGCATACCCACTTGGGTATCGGTGGCATAGTGCAAGACTTGGCTGGCGCTAGCTGGATTACCTGCAGTATCTGTGGTGGTAACGCTTGCTGTGATTGATGCGTTGTTGGCTAGCTCTGCACCTGCGATATTAACGCTGAAGTGACCGCTATGATCAACCGTTGCGTTATAGCTATGTTGCCCGACAACTAAGTTAACGATATCACCTTGATGTGCATCACCACTGACTTGACCTGTCACGCTAATATCGGTACCACTCTCTTGTGCGTTGATAACATTATCGCTGGTGATGGGATCAAGCTGAATTGCTGAATTTGCCTGAGTATCAAGGGTAAAGGCTTGTGTGCCCGTCGTGGCGCTGCCGAGATTACCGGCGCTATCTGTGGTGATAACAGTGGCTTCAATAGAGTGAATGGGTTGCTGCCCCGTCGCATAAATACTGTGGATATTCGCTTTAATTAAAGTCTGTGCAGGAACGGCAATAGAGTAATGCCCTTGAGCATCGACGGAGCCTGTAAGTGAGCTAATTGTAGCGCCATTGATGCTTAAGCTAATAGCATCTCCGGTATTAAAGTCACCACTGACTTGGCCGCTGATATTAATACTTTGTCCTGACTCTGCGAGATTAATTATGTTGTCGGCGGTGACTGGATTTACGCTGATATGAGGGATTGGGTTTTGAGTATCAACCAGTAAATGGGTGGTTATTTCTGGTGTTACGTTACCGGCAACATCAACTGCGCCCACCTTAATGGGATAGTTTTTATCGGCGGCCATATGGCTTTGGTGCTCGGCTGCGTTGAGCGTTAGCTGCCAAGTTCCGTCTGCTTTCACGGTTGCAACATAAACACTATTATCATCTAACTTCACATAGACCTGATCGCCTGCGGCAATGTTAGCGCTTGTGCCTGTGATCACGAGAGGTTGATTATTCTCAACGGCATTGAGTGCATTATCTTTTGAGATTGGGTCAACAGTGACAGTGACTGGCGTGGTATCTAAGGTATAACTAAAGCTGGTGGCTGCCGAGGTATTTCCGGCAATATCAGTTTGCCTCACTTGCAGATTATTTTGGCCCTCAATAGGCGTGAACTGTGTCGTCCAGCTATGTCCGCCATCGATAGAGTATTCCAGTTTAGCGCCTGCTTCAGTGGTAATATTTAACTGGCCATCTTTAGTGATGAGATCGGCAGGTTGCCACGAATGGGCGCTGCTATCATGTTGTAATGCAACACTGGGCGCTGCGACTTGATTGTCTAAAGTAAAGGTGAACTGGGTGCTTGGCGATACATTACCCGCAGGGTCAGTTTGCCTCACGCTCACAGTATTGTGCCCTGACACTGGGGTAAAGCTTTGGCTCCATGTTTGACCGTTATCCATTGAATATTCGACGTTGGCACCTTGCTCTTGGCCTGTAATAGTCAATGAGCCATCGTTGCTTATATGATCACCAGCAATGCCCGAATCGTGAGTCAGGGATAAGGTTAATGCCGCAGCGGTTAAATCTGCTGTTGGCGCTGTCTCATGGGTTATTGATGAAACATTGCCTAAGTGATCGGTGATGCTTGCGGTAACGGTGGCACCAGGGGCAACTTCTACCTCGACTTTGCCAGCTAAAAATTCGGCTTTGGTAATTTGATGGCTGTTGCCGTTAATCGTGAGGATATCTGCGGGGTTGGTATCCGCAGGCAGAGCTACAGTCGCTGTGATAGTGCCTGGCGCTCCAACTGCCACCTCTTGAGCATTGTAAATCTGATCAGAGCCTGCTGTTTCAAAGCTGATGCTTGGCGCATTGGCATTTGTATCGACGCTGAAGCGATCAACTATACCTGCTGCACCTGATGGCGTTTGGTTGCCAGCATTGTCAGTTGCTTGAATATAGGCGACGTAAACACCATCAGGTAAGTTGCTTGCATCAACACTGTAGCCACCTTTGCCATCTAATGTGGCATGCAGGGTTTCAATGATTTGACTGCCTTGCTTCACTACAATATCAACTTGCGCCGTGTCTAAGCTGACACTGCCGCTGAATGTCGGTTGATGGTCTGCTTCAGTCTTCAAATTAACCTTCGCGATAGTGGGCGCGGTGTAATCGACTTCAATCGTTAGGCTTGATTGGCTTTGATTACCAGCCGCATCAGTTGCTGCGACACATATTGAATGTACGCCTTCAGCTAAGTGACTTGTCGTGAGCTGGTACGTCCCGCTAGCGTCGGCATTTCCTGTTGCGACAATGGTGCCATGCTCATCGGTAATGGTTACCGTTGAGTTGGCTTCTGCAATACCTGTAATAACGGGCGTGTGTTCATTGGTCAGGTTATCGTGATCTGATATGCCAGAATCGGAAGTTGCTGCTAAGTCTACATTCGGTGCAGCCGTACTGGTGTCCACTTTGATATCGAGTAGTGGCGAAACGACTGGTAACAAGGATGATGGTGCTAATGCTTTGGCAGATAAATTATGTGTGCCGTCATTCAGGCTTGAAAGGTTGGCAGTGTAATCACCGTTGGCATCAGATAGTGCATGGCCAACAGGGGTATTACCATCGTAAATAGTGACCTTAGAGAAAGGCACATCGGTAGTGCCGCAGATACTGGGCGTATTGTCATTGCTTAAGTTGTCAGTATTTGAAGCGCCACTGTCACTGGTCGTGGATAAATCAAGGCTCACCGCATTCGCTGGTGGGGTATTGCTGCCCGTTGGTAGACTCGGCGCGCTTGCCGTGATCAAGGGCGGGGTGGGGACTGTTGCCGTTACATGGGGCTGATTTCCGCTAGTGCTGGTGACTTGACCATTGGCATCGAAGGTCATGAACTTAGACGTTTCTGCGCCATGATTATCGGTTACTTTAACTTCAAAAACGTCTAAACCGTGGTAGGTATTAGTGGCACTGTTGTAGCTCATTCCAGTAATGGAAGCATTGGGGTTATAACTGTATGCTCCCGTCGTTGAGTCGACACTCAGATCGCCAAATTGACCATGAGCGCTAACCACTGAGAAGGTGTGCGTATCTTGAGTATCGACATCGGTTGCAGTTAATGTTCCTGTGGTTGGCGTAGTTTGCGCGACCGTGAGTTCAGGGGCATCATTGGTGCCTGTGATAGTCACGCTGATAATTTGTTTATCTCCGCCTTGGGTCAATACCTCATATTGCACCGTTTCGGTTTGCCCCTCTGCAAGATGTTGGATATTGGCATTGGGTACCGAGTAGGTCCAATCTCCTGCTTTGCCTATTGAGAGTGAACCACCAAATTGATCGCTTATAGCATGGACATTACGGCTAGAATGGAAATGATCCTGCCCTGCATCTGGATCTAACACATTGAGCACGCCTGTGGTGTATACGGTGTGCAGTGCATCCCCTTGTACATGGTGGTCTTCGGTAACCGAGCCTGACTTGTCACCTGTTATTATTGCTGCATCATTAATTGCAGCTAAGCTGATGTTAGCCGACGTGTGTGTCACGCCGCCGTGGGCATCTAAGACGTCATAATCGAAATGGACTTGGCCGTTGTAGTCTTTTTCAGGATGGAAAGTAAACGTACCGTTTGGGTTGGCTGTAATAGTACCGTGATCAGCAGTTAAATTAGCAATACTTAGCTGGCCTGCATCATTGTCATCAACGTCAGTGGCATTGGCAATAAGCTCGGCAGTGCTCAGTTGTATATCGGTATCTTCCGTTCCTTGGCTTAGCTGCACTTGCGCTGAAACAACGGGTGCATCATTGGTGCCATGGACTGTGACTGTAATATTCTGATGTGCGCTACCGTCAATAGATTCAACGGTAAAGGTTTTTTGGTAGCTTTCCCCCGACCCTAAATGCTGCAACTTGTCATTGTCTATGGTGTAAGCCCAGTTACCTCTGGCATTAATAAAGAAATGACCGCCCTCTGGGGTGGTAATATTCTGTGCAATAAAACCTGCTTGGTCATGGTCGGGATCGATAACATGTAAATTACCGCCGCTGTATATCTGATTGGTCGTATTTCCGAAGGAGGTGTGATCTTCGTAAACATGATTATCAATGCTGGAGTAGGGTGCCACTTCAATTCTTGCTTGATTATCTTCGCCAGTCACCTTCACCATAATGGTTAGCTTCTGACCGTCGTTGGTTTCTACTTCGTACGGTATCTCCATCGACTCGCCAGCATGCAAACTACTGATGAGATCGTCCGCATGGCGATTTCTAGCGCCTTCTAACCTAAATTGATAAGACCCATCGGGCCAAACATCAAGATGGCCCGGCGCATAACCTTGGCCTAAATATTTACCGCTAAAGACAAATTGAGTTTTATCACCGCTATCGGGATCCAGTAGCTGCAGGTTGCCTTTGTACGTTTTAAATTCACTATCGAGCGCTTGGTTTTCGGTGAGTTGAATTACATTAGATACAAGCGCTGCTTTGTCATCGGTTCCTTGAATCGTTAAATCTGCTGTTTGCTGGCTTTGGCCGCCATGACCATCATTGACAAGGTATGAAACGGCAATTTTAAGTGATTGACCACTAGCAAGGTGGTTATAGGCTGGGTTTGTCGCATCAATCATTAAGGTATGACCATCAGCAGCCAGTGATAGGCCGGATGGTAATTGTGTTGTGCTTGGAGCGCCATCGATAGAGTAAGTCAGTTGCTCGATATGAAGTGTATCGCCCTCAATATCTGTAGCGCCTGTAAGCAAGTCTAGATTATGACTTGCCCCTTCTTTGATGCTATCGGTTAATGGCGCAACATCTGGATTATCATTGATAGCGGTTAAAGTGGTAGATGCGCCTGTATGAGTCATTCCACCGTGAGCATCTTTTACGTCGTAATTGAAATGCACTTGGCCGTTATAATCTTTTTCAGGACTGAATGAAAAGCTGCCGTCTGTATTGATCGCAATAGATCCATGATCTGCATGCAGGTTGGTAATGGTGAGCAGTCCGACATCATTGTTATCGACATCGACAGTATTTTGTAGCAGTTGCGCAGCAGTGATGGTTTGGCGAGTATCTTCAGTGCCCGCATTAAGCAGCACTTCTGACGAGCAATAGGGACGATCATTACTGCCATGAATGGTAATGACGATATCGTGCGAAGTGCCATCTTTTGAGTGAACAGTAATCGTGTCGGTTAGGCTTTGGCCTTCGCCGAGCTGGTCAATCGCGGTGCCGCGAGTTGTGGGTCTCGCACCCATAGCGGCTCTATGCCCAGCATCAGCATGATAATGCCATGTGCCATCGGTGAGTAAGATTAAGTCTCCATAGGTGCCGTGGTAGTCGTAACCATTGCTGCCTTGGCGTTCAAATCCTGACTCGCCAACATCGGGGTCTGTTATGGTCAGCTTGCCATCAGCATAAAGTGTGGCATTGCCAAGTGTGGCTATTCCCGGTTGGGCATGGTCGGGTGACATATCGACACCCGCGGTATTTTCGGATATCGAGCCAGTATCAACGCCACCAATTTGCGCTTTATCGTCAGTGCCGTTAATGGTTACTGTGATTTTTTGCTCGGTGCCATCGACGCTGTGAACAATGAGAGTATCGGTTAATGACTCACCTGATTTGAGCCCTTGAATGACTGCTTGTGAGTTATCCGCGGTGTAAGTCCAGTGACCTAAGTTATTTATGGT
>NZ_JBRIMB010000049.1:0-36838 GCF_052977265.1 Shewanella sp. 0m-8
AGATTGCTACTTAGATTGCTACTTAGATTGCTACTTAGATTGCTACTTAGATTGCTACTTAGATTGCTACTTAGATTAGTACTTAGAATTAGTACTTAGATTGCTACTTAGATTAGTACTTAGATTGCTACTTAGATTAGTACTTAGATTAGTACTTAGATTAGCACTTAGGATTAGTACTTATTAGATTAGCACTTATTAGATTAGTACTTAGATTGGTATTTAAATATCAAGCAGCTCCCTTTTGGGAGCTGTTTACATCAGTGCGCTTTGGCTGCTTATAAGGCAAATAATAACAATCTGCCTCCTGCGAAGGCGGACTCAGTCACACCTATGTTAAAGTTTATCGGGCAACGGGGTTATTCGACCGGGTTTTTCAACAAAGATGATTTTTTTGCCATTACCGTTTCTTGGATCTTTTCGTGGATTTTTTCTTGAAGCACGTCTGTCACTACTGACTTTTTAGCGCGTCTTTTCTTAATTAAAAAGCTGCTTAATAGACTGATGATTGCAACGCCTAAGGTAATCATAGGGGCGATAATGAGCGCCATAGTTACAAATCTCGCTATATTCTCAGGTAGATAAGATAGTGAGTAGCCAAAGCCCAATAATAGTGCACTCCAAATTGCAGCGCTTAGCCATGCAAAGTAATGAAAGTGAGACACCTTTTTAATGTGCAGCCCCATCATTAACGGCAGTAAAGGGCGAACGACAGGAATAAATCGCGCGGTAAATAGGGCTAATAAACCATGCTTATTAAGCAAGTTATCTACCGTTTTCATGCGCTTTTCTGGGACGGCATCTATCCAGCGTTGAATTTTTGGTAGTTTATGTAGCCATCGACCTTGAATGAAGGCGACCCAGCTTCCCGTTGCGCCAGCGACAACTAATGCGGCAAACGCCATTGGCAGGCTAATAATGCCAGCAGCAGCCAAGCTGCCTGACAGGATCACTACGCTGTCACAGGGCATAGGGGCTGCAGGAAGCAATGCGCTTTCTAGCCAAATTAAGGTGAATATACAGAGGTATATCATGGCAGCACTGCCAGGGCTTTGCAGTAAAGCGAAGTCTTGCTGCCAAAGGGCAGTGATGACTGAGACAAATGAATCTAGCATTGTCGGTGTTCCTAAATGGGCCAAGTACTCAAGGCGGCAGCCAATTATTGCAATCGTTAGAGTAGGTTACTTAGAGTGGTTCATTAAGATTACTCTGTAAAGTGACTGACGAAAATGATTTTCAAAAGTGACTTAAGTGTATTACTAGTGTGGCGTTTTAGCGGACGATAAGGGTGGAGTTTTCTCCAGTCTTTATGCGCAACTCGCCTGAGTTAGCACTATACATCAGGATGTAATGGCGCAAATTAACTATTCAGCTTCATTAATAAAAATACATCTTCAGTTCATTGTTAATTAATCATTAGTGATTAATTGTTCTATTTTTATAAGAATAGAGTGATAAAAGGTTGGTTTTAACCTGCACTGGCGAGGTGTGAGTGAATTATCATTCATCCGCCACAAAAGGCACTAAAATGGCGTAAGATTACAGTCTAATTTTCTATTATCCATGACCGCTAGTCCTTAATAACTGGCATTTATTCATCATCAGTACTTAGGGTCATTAGGTCACCAAGAAAGGTTACTATGTCATCAAGAACAGTCACTATGTCGTCAAAAAAGAAGGGGCTAAAAGCTGTCGCGCTACTTGAAGCCTCAAAAGGCCTGTTATCGGTACTGGTTGTATTTGGGCTGCATACATTAGCCGGGGACAATATTCAGCATTTTGTTGAGGCGCTGCTCAGCCACTCTCACTTAAATCCTGCCAATCATTTAGTACAAGAGGCCATTAGCGAGGCGGGCAAGGTGACTGCAAGTAATATTAGTTTGGTTATGGCCGGCGCTTTATTGTATGGGGCTGTGCGATTTATTGAAGCCTATGGCTTGTGGCACAGTTTAGTGTGGACAGAGTGGTTTGCCTTGCTTAGCGGCGGGATCTATCTACCATTTGAGGCCTACGAGATGTTCACTAAACCCAGTTTATTAACCGCTGCAGTTTTAGTCATTAATCTTGTGGTTGTGGGTTACATGTACCGAGTGATTAAGCCTAAAAGCTTGATATCGTAAGGTTAGAATTGGGTGCACTTAAACAAATGCACCTGAAATAAGATGCACTTGGAATAAGGTGCACCTGAAATAAGATACATTTGGATTGAGATGAAACTGGAGGTTAACTTTCAGCGCTCAGCTCTGGGAACCGCAGTAACACTTCTTGAGTGATATCTAAAAGCTCACCTACGCCTATGATGTTCCATAGTTGTTGTTCGAGTTTCTTGCCCTTGTGAGGGGCGTGAATCGCAATATATTCCAGTTCGCGACGTATGTAGTTTAAGTCGGGTTTCCCCGTGGCTCCGCGGTAAACTCGCAGTGCTAAAAACTCGCCTAGATGTTGGCTGCGCTGAATAAAGCTAAGCTGCTGCGCGTATTGAGGCATATCACTATCGCTAAGGCAGCGGACTTTAATCTGTCCTTGAGACATACGTGAGATCTGCACCAGGACTTCAAAATGAGATAAACCATGCTGAGGCTTCATCGTGCGAATAGGCGTAATAAAGTCACGTCTTAATTTACCGTCATTTAGCAGCGGCGCTAAATCATAGGCGAGTGTATTGTCGCTTTGAGAGGCAAACAGGTTAGCAATATGGTTTTGCTGTTTACCTATCCCTAATGTCGAGATATAAGCCGACTTCACCGTGCGCTCAAGATAAAAGGGGACAGAGACCAGATTGCGCATGATGATATTTTTCATCCCATCGGCCAGCTCTTTCACATTTTGGTTATTTTCGGTGATTTTTTGCAGTTTGTCCCGATTGTGCTCAATCAAGCGGTTTAAAAACTCCACGCCGACATGAGGTGTATGGCCAACTTGCGCTGCTAGGTGCAAGGTGATGCCGTTTTTACGAGTACGGATCAGTCGATAAGGAAGTGATGCTAAAGATGTCTTGCCGGCCAGAGGTTGTAGCTTAGGAAAGCTGATTAAAATAGGCTCATCCAGATTGAAGTTTACAGGCTTTATGATGCTAAGTTTCATACCCCGGCTTGAAATGTCATCGGTACTTGCCACCACATTCAGCTTGCCTTGGCTAAGCAGTGCAGCGGTTTTAAAGGCAAAGCGTGACTCATTACGTCGTTCGCTAAATTGCAGTGAGATAAGTTTAATGGTGTGCGCAGATATTTTCTTTTGCCCAAAGATTTTTAACTCATTAACATTAGCTTGGTTATCTGTGTCTTGGTTGATTTTTGCCCAGCTCTGATATAATTCACTCGCCTTACTGGGCGTCATATCAATGATCTGTAATACATGGCTAAAAGCACTCAGTTGCGTTTCTGTTAGCGCTGAGTAGCGCCCTTCATCGCCGGGTAAAATACTGGCTTTATAAGATTGTTGATGATCGATAGTTTGTTTGCTGACTTTAAATATTTTAAAGCTAGGCTTAGTCGCCGCAAAACTTAAAAATAGCGCTAACAGACCACGAGAATTAAGCTCTGCCAAGCTCGCTGAATAAAAGAATTTAGCGCCTTGTACAGTGAAGGTGAAGCAGAAGAACTGGCTATGCTGGTTATCATCAGCCGAATCTATAATGCGCTTTAGTCTATCTGGCGTGAGAAAGCTGCTTAGTTGGCTAATGTCCTCTTCATCTTTGAAATATTCGCTAATGGCCTGGTTATCACGGCTCAATAGTTTATGGCTGAGTACCAATTGCGAGTCGAGATTAGCCTCTGGGTTTGCCTTCGTTGCAACAAATAACGGCAGATGGGGTAGGTGCGGTAGATAATGACGCTCAAAGCCAAGCCCTTTAGTGGTCGTTAATACGTCATTAACATCGACTTTGTAACGGAACTTATAGACTCGGATCAGCTTTTCTAGCATATCGGCTAAGGCATCTGTGCCTGATAGCCGTTTCAGTCTAAGCCAGCTGTACTCTTGATTGTGCTCTACGTCGACAATTTGATAGTCCACGCCTTGTTGCAGATCTTGATGATAGTACTCGTCGCTTAGCTCAAGCAGCTTAACCCGAATAGGCATATTGGTTTGTAGGCTATGTTTTGCCTTCAGGCGAATGCGTGCGCCGCCCACAGAGAGATCGACAGTAATACCATCAAGATTGAGGTGGCCTTGAGTCACATTGATGCGCATGCTGTAGTTCATCCGCTCTTCACTGCGGGCAAAGTAGCTGCCTAATACCACACCATCGGCGACAAACGGCGATGAATTTACAACGGGCTCATTTTGACCCGATCGTCGCTGTTTAGTAATTCGTTGTTTATGGCTATCAATGACTTGCTCATACACTCCTAAGGTGTACTGTTCGCGATAAAGAGCGAGGGCTTCTAAAAAGCTTTCTTTCGCTGGCGCATCGAGATAGTGCTGCTGCTGTGCAAAACTAAATATTTCACATTCGAGTTCAGTTTTATTGCGTAAGTCGATTTTTCGAGTACAACTGGAGGCGAGTCTATTGAGCTCCATTTTGAGCAAAAAGCGTGTTGAATTGGTTTCATCAACAGTAAGCTGTTCGAACAGTTCTGAGAATTCCGGTTCCATTAATAGGGGTTTTAACTGCTCAACAAGTGCTTTGTGCAAATCTAAAGTCATTAATCACTTCTTTTGGGATGCTAAAAAGACCAATGGCTGGTAGGCTCATGGACCAATATTTGAGGGGAATATTCTCTATTCCCGCTATCTTAAATAAGTATCGGCCAATATTGGCGTTACTTTACTGATTTTATACGATCTAAAAATGCGATCTAAAAAGAGTTATGGCAAAGAATAAAACAGCTTACGTATGTAATGAGTGCGGTCAAGATTTCCCTCGTTGGCAAGGACAGTGTAGCGCTTGTCAGGAGTGGAATACCATTAGTGAACTTAAAATTTCTGCATCTAAGCCTGCGCGTAGCAGCGTCTCTGGTTATGCGGGCTCTGTTGGCGGTGGTTCAAAGAAGCTAAAAGAGATTGAAGAGTTTGAAGCGCAGAAGATGCTGACCGGTATTGGTGAGCTCGATCGTGTGTTATGCGGCGGTTTAACCACAGGCTCAGTTAATATTATTTCTGGCGATCCGGGAGCCGGTAAAACCACGATTTTGTCGGATTTAGTCTCGCGTATGTCGCAGTTAATGCCGTCACTTTACTGCACTGCCGAAGAGTCATTATCTCAGTTTAAAAACCGTGTTAATCGTCTTAAGTTAGATTGCAATGAAGACAATTTATATTTAATGGCTGAAACCAGCGTTGAAGCCATTATTGCAGAGCTTGAAGAGAAAAAAATTAAGTTTGCGGTTATCGATTCAATTCAAGCAGTGGTTACCGATTTAGCCAACGGGAGTCCAGGCTCACCGTCACAGGTTAAAAGTAGCGCTCAAGCGCTAACTCAGTATTGTAAGCAAAATAACGTGACCATGTTTTTAGTCGCGCACGTCAATAAGAATAATGAAACCGCCGGCCCACAGACACTGATCCATATCGTCGATTGTTTAACGCATATCGAGTGTAACGACGGACAGATCCGCACACTGAGAGCGAATAAAAACCGTTTTGGTGATGTGGATACCGTCGGTATTTTTAAAATGACCGAGCGCGGTATGATAAGTGTTGATAATCCAAGTGAGATTTTTCTTTCAGGCTCAACTACCGAGTCGCCAGGGGCTGCTATCACCTGCATCCGTAAAGGCAATCGAAATCTGTTACTTGAAATCCAGTGCTTAACGACAGAAACTGAAGCTGAGTTTCCACAGCGAGTTTGTGTCGGTTTGAATATGAACCGCATTAAGATGCTGACAGGGATCTTGCGTAAACATACTAAGACTAAAATTTTCCACGATACCTATTTTAACTTGGTAGGTGGCCTTAAAATTGATGAGTCAGAAACCTGTATTGATCTGGCTTTGGTGACGGCTTTACTCAGTAGTTTGAATGACTTTGTTGTCCCGCGAACGACCTGCATTATGGGGGAGCTCAGTTTAAACGGCGACGTTCGCCCCATTGATAGCGGTGTACCAAGGGTTAAAGAGGCGGTTCAACATGGCTTTACAGAAATCTATATTCCATTTCGTAATTACCATAAATCAATGGAAGGTTCTGGCGCTAAGATTATTCCGGTGAAGACTATCCATGAACTGCTTGAGCTGATTAATTAGCGGGGCTGATTTTTTGAGTAGCGGATTTTGATTAGCGTATTTGAGTAGAGTATTTTGGCTGAGTCTTTGCCCCAGTACTAAAACATTAAAGTACTAGTACGTTAAACTACTAAAATAAAAAACAGCAAAAAAACGCCGCATGATTTGCGGTGTTTTAGGTATGAAAGTCAGTATCTTGCCTTGTCGTGGCTGGAGTGTAGAGTCGCTGGATTACGGATTACGGATTACGGATTATTTGGCACGAATAATCGTTCTAATTCTCTATCTAATAATGCGGCATCACCAAGGTTGAGCTCAAGCAACCGTCGTAGATGGCTAATGCTCTCAACATCAATGTGCTTGCAAGCTAGCCCAAGCTGTTGGTTTTCTTGGTGCACTATCTGCACTTGCATCTGCAATGTGATTTCAGAGTCAGGAATTAAAATCTCGAGTTTCGCGCACTTTATATTCGGCTCCCACTGGGTTGGCTGCTCGATGAGGGCGCCATTAAGGCTAATATCTAATAGCTTGGTTCCCCAGCTGCAATCATGGCTAATGAGCTTAACATCTGTGGTAAATAGTAACCGCGAAAATAACCGTCTTTCATCCATATCGATCCTTGACCCTTTAGCATATTGAGTTGCTGCGACGCGAATATTGCTATGTTTGTATTCATGATCTATGGGCGTAATCATAAGCTACAAGATTATTCTTGTACAAATTTGTCGCCAACAAACTTGCGGACACTAAGCGTTAGCGTTTTTAAATACTCGTGAGTTAACGTATTTAAGCCGTTTGCTCACTGCGATATTGAGGTTGTCTATGGGGTAATAAGCCGTGTGTTAAAATCGCTACGGTCACTAGCTGGTATAACATTCCAGACCAAGACAAAAGATACACAGAAAGCGTTAAGTTAAGCAGGTTGCTAAGTAAAATAGCACAGCGTAATTTTGTACCGCTTGAATAAAATAGCGCAAAACTCATCATTACAGCGCTGGCAACAGTGCACCATTCGCTCCAGTGTTCGGCCCATATAACGCCTTGTAGAATCGCAATGCTTGAAAACAGCACAGGCAGAATCATCTTAAAGTAACTATCCCGGCTTGAGCTATGTCGACACGTCGCAAAGCGCACAGCATTAACAAGTTGATTGAGCATGCCCAATGTGCTGCCAAGTAACCCTAAGTGGATTGCTGTGAGACCAGATGCGATGAGGCTGCCTGATAGCAATTGTTGATCATTTTTTTGAGAGTTGGCCCACCAACCAATGGCCATTGAAATAAAACCTAAAGCTTGGACCCAAAGTAACCCTTGATGTGATAATTCGAACACTAAACTGCAAAACCTAAAAGACATTAAAAAACGGATTGCTATTGTCGTTTTTTTGCGCAGGGAAACTGTGATCTCAAGTGGCTTACTCGGATTTATCGGTGCAGTTTTATAGCGACTTGTGAGCCAGATCGCTTAAAATCTGTTCAGGCTAAACCTGTCATATTCAAATAGGACGTTAATTGATAGCTTATCAATAAGCGGCAAAGGTAAAATAGCGGACTCACTTTTGCTCGATAGCTAATATGGGCTTTCGGTGTAACGGCTTGAAGTCGCAATTTGAGGCTAGCTTTTCGGTCTTAGGCCGATGGCGTTCATTGAGCACAATTGTTTTAGAATGCAATAGCACTTGTAAGTGCAAGTCGCCACCTACGAGAAATTGTTTGCTATGTTTAATGCTCTGGCTTGTTTCAACACTGAGAAGCCTGCAGCACTGTAATATTTATGTTTTAAATCAAGGAATACCGACGTGTCATTTTCATCTCTGCCTTTAAGTGAAAAACTGCTTAGTGTGATAGCACAAAAAGGTTACCTGCAGCCAACAGCCATCCAGGCTGAGGCTATTCCTGCTATTTTGGCTGGCCATGACATAATGGCAAGTGCCCAGACTGGGACCGGAAAAACCGCGGCGTTTACCTTGCCTTTACTGCAGCGCTTAATCGATAAAGCCTCCAGCGAGGAACAGAGTATAGTCAAACAGGCCTCGGTGCTGGTATTGGCGCCAACTCGTGAACTTGCGGTGCAGGTTAATACCAACGTTAGTCAGTATGCGGTTAATACCGATATTACTAGCATGGTGATATATGGCGGTGTGAGTATTGATGCCCAGGCGACAAAACTTGCAGCAGGTGTAGATGTTATTGTCGCGACTCCCGGGCGATTACTGGATCATGTGCGCCGTGGGACACTCAATTTATCCGGTATCGAATACTTGGTATTTGATGAAGCTGATCGCATGTTAGACATGGGATTTATGGATGAAATTAATGCGATTTTAAAGCAACTGCCAGCCAAGCGTCAGACTCTATTATTTTCAGCCACTTTTAGCTCGGCCATTTTTGACTTGAGTAAAAAGTTACTCCAAAAGCCGATTAGAATAGAGGTCGATAAAGCCAATAGTGCCGCAAGTAGTATCGAGCAAGTGGTTTTCGCTGTTGATAGTGAACGTAAAACAGAGCTTTTGTGCCATCTGATTAATAAGAACGCGTGGCAACAGGTGCTGATCTTTAGCCGTAAAAAGCAAACGGCTGACCTTATCGCGCAAAAAATGATAGCGGCAGGGATTGAGGCTAAGGCGTTTCATGGTGACTTAGGCCAAGGCGCCCGCGAGCAAGTACTTAATGACTTTAAACAAGGTAAGGTTAAAGCGCTGGTGGCAACCGATGTGGCAGCCCGTGGCTTGGATATTGTTGAGTTAAAGGTCGTTGTTAATTATGAAATTCCATTTGTGGCAGAAGACTATGTCCACCGTATTGGCCGTACCGGCCGTGCGGGAAACACCGGTAAAGCGATAACCCTCTACAGTGAAGATGATGCCTTACTGCTTGAAGAGGTGGAGTCTGTATTAGATAAACGCTTGCCGCAGCAATGGTTAGAAGGGTTTGAGCCCGACTTAACTAAGCTTGAGCCTATTACGCGCAAGAACAGTAAAGCCGCTCAGCGCCAAAGAGCAAAGAAGCGTGCGTTAGGCGCTAATAAACGTCGCCGATAAGCAGTCGTGCTATTTGGCATGAATGAGTAACACTAACAATTAAGTCTTTAGTGTTACTTTTTACCTTTTAGCGCCCTCGACCTGAAAAGCCTTCATATGAATCGCGATTGGCATATTTTTTGTTGATACGAATCAAAAATCTTCTTTGTGAACTATTTCCCCGTTGTTGATTGCTGTAAACTCCGCGCCAACAACGGCTGTGTTGGTAAAAGTAAATTTTACCAGGCATATTGCTCGCAGGTCACTTTGTGTAAATATTCGTTTTAATATACATAAGGTGGATCTCTCACCCGACATTTTTAGTCGGGGCTCTTCCTGCCATAGCCAAGTGGCCAATTGAACTCAATTGGTTAACCCTATTTAAGAGATCAAAAGGTATCACTACTATGAAGTCTGAACAGACTCTTGCAAGCTCTGCTACTCCTACCGATTCTGTCTTGGATCGCTATTTCAAAATATCAGCCCGTGGAAGCACATTAAGACGTGAAGTGATCGCGGGCTTAACGACGTTTCTTGCTATGGTGTATTCGGTGATTGTCGTACCGAATATGTTAGGTGCTGCGGGATTCGACACTGGTGCAGTATTTATCGCCACCTGTTTAATTGCGGCATTTGGTTCCTTGCTAATGGGCTTGTGGGCAAACCTGCCAATGGCTATCGGCTGCGCAATTTCACTGACGGCATTTACCGCCTTTAGCATGGTGCTTGGCCAGGGGATCTCAATCCCGGTCACGTTGGGCGCTATCTTCTTGATGGGTATCGTGTTCACTCTTGTGAGTGTCACAGGTGTTCGTCAGTGGGTACTGACTAATCTGCCTAAGGGCATTGCTCACGGTACAGGCATTGGTATCGGCTTATTCTTATTGCTGATTGCCACCAACAGCGTGCAATTGATTGTTGCCAACGATACAGGTTTACCTGTTGCGCTAGGTGATATCCATAGTCTCCCCGTTATCGCGACCATTATCGGTCTGGCAGCAACCATAGGCCTTGAGCGCCGCGGCATGCCGGGCGGTATTTTGTTGGTGATTATTGCACTGTCGGTATTTGGATTAGTATTCGACCCAAGTGTTAAGTATCAAGGGCTTTTTGCTTTTCCTGATCTGATGTCTGATGAGTCGCTTATCGGCCAGCTTGATATCATGGGTGCATTAAATCCAGTCGTGTTACCGATTGTTCTGGCATTGGTGATGACCGCTATTTTTGATGCAACAGGTACCATTCGCGCCGTAGCTGGCCAAGCTGAGCTGCTGGATGACAAAGACAATATTATTGGTGGCGGTAAGGCGTTAACCTCTGATTCTGTAAGCAGTATCTTTGCAGGTGCCGTTGGCGGCGCTCCAGCGGCTGTTTATATCGAGTCTGCTGCGGGTACCGCAGCTGGCGGCAAGACGGGTTTAACGGCCACGATTGTAGGTGTGTTATTTCTGCTGATGATGTTTCTTGCACCATTAAGCTACTTAGTACCGGCATACGCAACAGCGCCAGCGCTAATGTATGTGGGACTATTGATGTTAAGTAACGTGACTAAGCTTGATTTTAACGACAAAGTCGATGCTATGGCCGGATTAACCTGTGCGGTATTTATCATTCTTAGTTGTAACATTGTGACAGGTATTATGCTGGGTTTTGTGACCTTAGTTATTGGCCGACTATGTAGTGGTGAATGGCGTCAAATAAAGCCGGGCGTACTGGCTATTACCGTTGGTTTAGTGGCATTTTATATGGGCGGCTGGGCTATCTAGCTTAAACGAAATAGAGTTAACCTCCATATTAACAGACGTCAAAAAGCCAGTCCTTGTTGACTGGCTTTTTTGTCTCTTGTTAGCCCCACAGAGTTAAATTAGTGGGTTAAGTTCACAGGCTAAATTAGTCGCTAAGTTAAGACTCATTTTATCTCATCGCCAAGTTGTAACTCTGGTCGGTGGCAATCCAAGTAGCGACTACGTTTCTTAGCGGTAAGTTTGTGAGTGTCAACTAACACTAAGCCATCGATACAATCACCAAATTCGACATCAATGCCAAAATCGAGAAACGTTACCCCACCTTGAGTGCACAGCTCACCATATTGTTTAAAAAGTGTTGGAATGGCACTGTCCATGCTTGCCATTGTTAGCTTTAGTTGTTTAAAGCCCTCTGTGTAGTCTAAATGAGAGTAGCCTTGTTCAAGCTCTATTTCGCGGTTTACACCAAAAGTAAATGGGCTGTAGGAGTGAGCGAGTGCTTGCTCGCAGGCAAACTGGGTTTTATAAAAATGGATCAGACGCTCTTTGGCGCGCTCCGGAATTTGATCGCTCAAGGAGACCGGTCCAAATAGATAGCGGTATTGTGGATTACGAACTAAAAATGCGCCAATGCCAAACCATAGGTAATCTAAGCTACGCTTACCCCAATATTTAGGCTGCACAAAACTGCGACCAAGCTCTAATCCTTGCTCAAAGTAGGGCGCGAAATTATCGTGATAATTAAATAGAGACTGACTGTATAGGGCATCTTCCCCTTGCAGTTGATGCACCTCTTTAGCGCCGGCAAAACGATAGGAACCTACGATTTCGAGTACACTCGGATCCCACAAGACTAAGTGCTGATAATAGGCATCGTATTTGTCGGTATCACGGCGCTTACCACTGCCTTCGCCAACGGCACGAAAGGCGATTTCTCTAAGGCGGCCAATTTCACGCATAATTGGACTGCTTTGTTTATGTTGATACAGATAGATTTTTTTATTGTCTTGAGTTTCACCGAGCAGCTCACATTGATGTAATGCCGCCACCAGTTCTGCACGTGGTTCAGGATGGGCGATGGCATTTTGAGTGCTAAACAAAGGGCTACGGTTTTTGCCTATGCGATAGAGGTGGTTTTTCAGGAGTTTCACTTTGGTTTTTAACGGAAAGTCGGTGCTGTTTACGACTTCTTTGGGGATTAGCTCGCCGATACGAATGGGCATGGTTTTCTTAGCTTGCTTAAACATCTCTTTGATCAAGAGTAAGCTTGCTAACGGTTTGTAGATCATTGATGCGCCGTAAAAAACAGCCGAATTTTTAGCATCAGCATACATGGGCAATAATGGCGCTTGGCAAGCTTTGGCTATTTTAACAAAGCCAGAATGCCAGTGAAGATCCACTACACCACGGGGGCGTAAGCGTGACACTTCACCTGAGGGGAAAATTAATACCGCTCCCTCATTTTTAAGGTGTTGATGGATATTATCTAGATGTAGCTTTGGGGTTCCGCCCGTCATATTGCGTACTGGAAGCAGTATCGAATGCATGGGTTCGAGTGCCATTAATAACTCGTTGGCAACCACTTTAATATCGGGTCTGACCTTGCTGATGAGCTTTATCATGGCAAGGGCATCGAGGGATCCAATAGGGTGGTTGGCATAAATCACTACGCGACCTTCATGGGGGATATTTTCAATCTCGCTGTTTGGTACAGAGTAATTAAAGTTAAAGCTGGCAAGTACTTGCTCAACAAAGTCCACCCCTGTTAAATAAGAAAACTGTGTAGCGATAGCGTTACACTCTTTTTCGTTTAATAGGTAGCGCAGCATGGCTTTAGTCGGTGTTGATAACCAGGGGGTTTTATTAATTTTTGGCAGCTTTTGTTCTACTACATTGTCGACGGTAAATATCATGAGTTCACCTAAATTGAGTTCACTTGATTAACTTCGCTTAACTGGCTTAAGCAACACGCTGCTGGGTAGCGGCTTTCTGGTTATCGTCAAAAGAGTAAGACTGGATCAGTTCAGCCTCTGCAGTGGTTTCATTCCATTTCAGTAGTTGAATGTCGCCTTGTAGGGATTCAGCTATTAAGGTGCAGTTCTCCACCCAATCACCATCATTGGCGTAAAGGAGCTGCTGGTTGATGCACAGGGCAGGTTGGTGAATATGACCACAAATAACACCATCGACACGCTTGCGTTTAGCGTAGCGCACAACTGCAGCCTGATAGTCGTTAATGGCTTGCTGGGCTTTATTGATACGTAGCTTGACGTAACTGGCTAAGGACCAGTATGGGTAGCCAAACCACGTGCGGAGCTTGTGTAGCCCACGGTTTAGAAGCAGTAAGAGGTCATATAGGTGATCGCCCAGCTTTGCGTAAGCGCGGCCTATGCAAACTTCTGAGTCAAACTGATCGCCGTGCAGCATAAGCAACTTTCGGCCAGTAACTCCGGTGTGGATATATTCGGCCGCAATGGATAAATCCCAAAGGTGAAAACCATTATATGGCTTTAATACTTCATCGTGGTTACCTGGAATATAAACAATGTTGACCCCATCTCTAGCCATTTTAAGCAGTTGTTGCAGCACGAGATTATGGGATTCAGGCCAATAAACCCGTCGCTTCAATGCCCAAATATCAAAGATATCGCCAACAAGGTATAAAGACTCAGTCTGCATGTGTTTAAGTAACTGTAAAAGGTACTCAGCTTTACAGTCTTTGCTGCCTAAGTGCACATCAGATAACCATACGGCATTGAAACTCGGCTGAGTCGTTACGGGGGGGATCGGGCTGATTGATGAGGTGGAGGTTAAGCGTGTTTTTTCTCTGGGCTTATTGCTCATTGGCTTGCCATGTAAACGATGACTTGCAGTTAGACTAGAACGGCTTATTGACTGGTTGATGAACGATTTGTGGCGAATTTATGACAAGAATTGGCTACGGTGTGAAGCACAAAAAAAGGAGCGATAATTCGCTCCTTTTTTACTTAATGTCGTGAGAGTTAGAAAATAAGGTGAGCCACACCTGCAATAACAGGTAGCGTCACTAATGTTCTAAGAATGAACACGACAAACAACTCAAGGAAGTTGACCGGAATTTTACTACCAATCAATAATGCACCCACTTCACTCATGTAGATAAGCTGAGTCACAGACAAGGTTGCGATAATAAAGCGCGTCATATCTGATTCAATAGAACTGGCTAAAATTGCAGGGATAAACATATCTGCAAAGCCAACCATAATCGTCTTTGACGCGGCTGTTGCTTCAGGAACTTGTAATAGCTCAAGCAGTGGAATGAAAGGCATTCCTAAGTATTCAAAAATTGGGGTGAATTCGGCAATCATTAAGGCGATAGTACCAATGCCCATTACCACAGGGATCACGCCAAAAATCATATCAACGACGTTCTTCACGCCATCAATCAAAGTGTGCTTAACACCGCCAGCTTGAGACGCTTTATTAAGTGCCTGATGCAAACCCCAAGTAAATACGTTATAGCCTTCAGGGATCATTTCATCATCAGAGTGACGAGGCGTCTCATCAATATAGATGTCTTTCTTCCAAGAAAGTGGTGGCAGTTTAGGTACCACTATCGCGGCAACAAAACCGGCAAGACACACCGTGAGGTAGAAAGGGACGAACAAATGCTCCAATTGAACCTGAGAGATCACAACGAGAGAGAAGGTGATTGAAACCGCTGAGAAAGTGGTACCAATCACAGCCGCTTCTCTTTGGGTATAGAAGCGAGCCTCATATTGCTTGGTGGTCATCAAGATCCCGACGCTACCGTCGCCTAACCATGACGCCAGACAGTCGATAGCACTACGACCTGGTAGGTTAAAGATAGGGCGCATAACCTTGGTTAACATGGTGCCCAATAACTCAAGAAGACCAAAGTTCAGAAGTAGTGGCAGCAACATACCTGCAAATAAGAATACTGAAAAAAGCACAGGTAATAGGTCATTTAGAACCAGCGCCCCGGTTCCGCCTGAGCGTATGGCCTCAGGGCCAACACCAAAGAAGGTTAGCGTGATAAAGATTGCGCCAAGTAAACGCACCACTAACCAGATAGGGCTGACGTTAAATAACGAGTTAAGAAAACGATGTTTAACAATAAATTGTGGCTGAAACACTTTGGTCAGAAGCGAAGCAATCGCTGTGAAGATAACCACAAATGTCACCATTGCAACGATTACACCGCTCAATAGATTCTGTAATCCTTTCGAGATGATCGCGATAGGGATCGTGAGGGCATCTTGATAACTGATTGGCATCATAAACAGCAATAGACCAATCAAAGATGGCACGATAAATGTGAGTATTGTTTTAATATTGTGGGTTTGTTTTTCTGACACTTTAATTAACACCCTAAATAACGAGATTTTGCTTAATGACAATAAACAGACGTCTATGCATAAACAGATAAGTTATTGAATATCCATTCAACTGTTAGTTGGCGAGCGAACCGCCATAAAATATCTTAATAACACCATTCTATTATTATGTAGTGTAATTCACTACGGGCGAATAGTTATTAGCTCAATATGATTATTTATATTGTATCGGAAGTTTGCAAAAAAGCACAAAACTTTTTTGCGGTTAACTCTTTTTAAAACAAATGTTTGCAAATGATGCGCAGATGTTGATTTGTCGTGTGCCGTTTTCGCCGTCACGTTTATTTTGTGACGGCAAAATGGGCTTTTGCAGAAGGTTTAACTAAATGTTTTTCTCAAAGATTTTGCTTTTTCTGCATTGAACTTTAACTCTTTAACAGAGGCCTCAACTAGATTAACCGCGCATAGGTTTTCACTCGATGCCTGGCTAATTTGAGTGATATTTTGGTTAATCTCACCAACAACTAAGGTTTGTTGCTCGGCCGCAACCGCATTTTGTACCGCTAAAGCTTGAATTTCTTTCATTGATTGATAGATGGTATCGATTTTATTAGCAGATTTTTCGGCATCTTCGCTGCATAATAATGCTTTAGATTTACTGTTATCCATCTGCTTTGACCATTCGGTTAGCATGGAAAACATTTTATCGACGCTTTTCGATATGCTGGTCGTTGATTGCTGAGTGCGACTCGATAGCGCTCTGACTTCATCGGCAACCACTGCAAACCCTCGACCTTGATCTCCGGCGCGGGCGGCTTCGATTGCCGCATTAAGTGCGAGCAAGTTAGTTTGTTCTGCAATGGAGTCAATTTCAGACATCGCACTGGCAACGCGTTCAGCTTCTTTATTTAATAGGTGGGCATTTTCTGCTGCTTGAGTAACAGAGTTTGAAAGGTGATTAATGCTGACGGCATTTTGCTGCATCATTTCGCGGCTATCGTGACAGACTTGATAGGTTTGCTGAATGCTTTCAGAAGTTGATTGGGTATTTTTAGCGACTTCGCTAATTGTCGATCCCATCTCTTCGGTGGCACTGGCAATAAGTTCTATCTGCTGGTTCTCAAGATTTAGACCTACATGGGTTTGCTGTGCCGCAGCTATTAGCTGGCTCGCAATATCTTCAATATGCTCGGCATTGTCTTGTGAACGACCAAGCACGCCTTGTAGCTTGGCATCTTTCATCATAAGTTGAAAATCGAGTAAAGATGAAGTGTCACGACCACAATAGATAAAGCGGCTGATAGAGTCGTACTCTTGTTTCATCTTCATTAATCTTGCAGGTACTTTAAACGCCTCGTCATAAAAAATGGCTAGGTTGACGGCCATTAAGATGATGCCTGCAATGATGACCGCCCAGCCCCATATTGCACCGGCAATCAATAGCCCTGTACTTGCACAGATTGCTGAGAGCAATCTCTTATTGGCTAAGCTGATGGGGTCATCGACACGTTTACCTTGATTGAGACGCTGGTAGATTTCTGTGGCTTTATTGGTGAGTTGGGGGCTTGCCGCCATGCGAACCGATTGATAGCCGATGAGCTGACCTTTTTCAAATAAGGGCGAAACAAATGCATCGACCCAATAGTATCGACCATCTTTACAGCGGTTTTTAACCACGCCGCGCCAGGATATACCTGCTTCTAATTTCCCCCACATCTCTTTAAATGCTGCTTTGGGCATGTCTGGATGACGAACCATATTATGATTGTTGCCGATAAGCTCTGTTTCACTAAAGCCTGACACTTCAATAAACCTTTGGTTTACGTAGGTGATAACACCGCGTCTATCAGTGGTCGATATGAGTTGATCTGTCGGGGTTAACTTAACTTCCTGATTGATAAGGCTTACCTGTTTTCTTGTCATTATTATTCCGAGTGACAGCAAAAAGCATCGCAATTCCACAGCAATGCATTAACACAATGTTGTAGGGTATCTCATTAATACACTTGTTTAAATTGTCGGATGTAATTTTTTGTATATCTTTTTGAATAACAAGTTTGTTGACTGATTTAAGCTAACTTTTTGGGTTTAAAATCTTTTTATCCTATGATTTTTGGATTGTTTTTAGCAAAGAGCTTGATATTCTGTTTCACAGGCTATAAAAATAACAAATGCGTTACATTTCTGTGTCATAAATGTTTATTAAAACTCTGAGCTAGACCTCGTTACAGTAAGCCAATTCGATATACATTAATAAACGTTAATAAAGAGGTTAATTAGGTAACTATGCTCGTTAATAAATACAATAAAGTGTCAAGGTTAGCGTTTAGGTTTGGCATGCTGGGTATTTTTGGCCAAGTACTAGGCCTAGTGCTATCTATTGTGATGTTCGAGCACTTTGACGGTCAGGGATATAGCTTTTTAAACCACACATTGAGTGAGCTAGGCAGTTATGGACACTCTCGTTATGCCGTTATCGTCAATGGTGGGCTGTTTTTTGGTGGCCTGTGTGTAGTGCTATTTTGCTTACTGAGCCTGCAACTTGGCGACTCAGTTTGGCGTTACCCTTTTTTCATTAGTCTTGGGCTGACCTATTTAGCCTTTGCTGCGACAGGTCTTTTTCCGATTAATGTCTACCACCTACATATTATCGCGATCAAATACTTCTTTATTTTTGGCTGCTGTAGTCTGGTGTCTTACATCGGTTTTCAATTGATGGCGAAAGAGGCTAGATTCTCTATTTTGACCCAGATAAGTGCATTGGTTGCATTTGTGTCTATGAGTGCATTTCTGTTACTGCCTCTACTTAGCTTGGATTTAACAGAAGGTGATGGCGCATTTTATAATGAGATGCTACTCGCTCCCTTTCGCCCTGAAATGTGGTGGCCCGCCGTCGTGCAATGGATTGGCGTAGCCACCTTCTTAACCTGGAGTGCCTTGGTGATTAAGGATCTGAAAAAAACCTTTCATTAGCACTATGGGGTTAACTCATTTTCAAATTGTTGCTTATAGCGCTGGAACTTGGCTAAATCCGGCTGATTGATGCCAATAGCCGTTACAAGATGAGTCCTTATCCGCTATTGGTTGCAGCAAGATATTTTCTGCGATTTCTATGCTCTTTAGACTATGTGGCGATACTCTAAAATAGTCGACTCCCATCTGTTTCATCTGCTCAACTTCATTGGATAGATCAATTAAGCTTGCTGATTGGGTTTGAATACCGTTAAGCCGAAGCAGAGGTTGATCATCCATGGTTTGTGCGAGTAACCCTTTAGAGTGGGACAAACACACGATTTGGCAATCATCTTTTTGCAGTCCCAACTGGCGAGCGGTAAAGCATCGTGCAGAGTGAGCCAGTGGCAAATAGCCATGACCAAAGACTTCCACTTCAAAAGGGATAGGCTTTTCCGTTTCGATAACGTTGGTTAACCACTCTTTAGACAGTTCAATCGGCATCACAAAACGTTGCATGCCCCATTGATGCAGTTTCTTTAGCGTTGCAAAGTTATAGTTGTTGACGGTTGGACCACAAACAAAGGGTAAGTTACGCTCTTTGGCTGCTTGCACCGCTCCCATGTCATTGGCTTCGATAATAAACTCACCATTATCGACATGTTTTTGTAGCTCGGTATATTCAGATGGCGCCTCGAGCAGCGCAAGCGTTGAAAGTACCACTTGTTTGCCAGACTCTCTGAGCATTTGAGCTAATGCTAAATAATCTGCAAACTTAAGCTGTCGACGGCGACTACATACGGTTTCGCCTAAATAAATTAAAGGGATATTACTTTGTGCAACCTGCTGATAAAAAGCATTAACTTTTTCTTTTTCCCAGCAATATTGCAGTGGTCCGAGTGACGTTTTCATCATTAATCCTTATTGCCAGTTACGCTCATAAGCGCCAAGAGTAGTGGTTTGCCCCTCAGATACTTTTGCTAGCGCCTGATCCCAAGACTGCTGCGTTTGGTACTTTTCAGGTGCAGACATATAGCTGTCGATAGCTGCGCGCCACACCTTAGTGACTTGCTCAACATAAGCTGGGCTACGCTGGCGTCCCTCAATTTTAAGCGATACCACATTGGCTTTAGCCAGCTCTGGCAGCAAGCTTAAAGTGTTAAGGCTGGTGGGCGATTCAAGAATATGACTTGGCTTACTGTTTTCAGCTGTGGTGTAACGGCCCTTACAAACAACCGGATAGCCCATCTGCTCATCTAAACCTGATTTATCGATTAATACATCGTTTAGCAATGTCAGCCGATCACTGCCAGACTCCTGCCAACGTACGTGCTTAGCGGGTGAACATGAGCCGCCAGTGTTGGGCGATTGTCCTGTGACGTAAGAAGATAGGTGGCAACGGCCTTCGGCCATAATGCACAGGCTGCCAAAGGCGAACACTTCTAAATCGACGGGTGTCACTTTGGCAAGATCGCGTACTTGCTTCATTGAAAGCACTCGCGGCAATACCGCACGTTCAATATTAAACTCTTCTTTATACAGCTTCAGTGCACCTAAATTAGTTGCACTAGCTTGTACCGATAGATGCAAAGGAAGGTGAGGGTAGCGACTGTGTGCATAATCGAGTAACGATAAATCAGCCATGATTAACGCATCGACACCGGTGTCAGCAGCAAGATCAATCGCTTGATACCAGCGACTTTCTTCACCAGGCTTGGGAAAGGTATTGATGGTTAAAAATATCTTTTTGCCACATTTCTTAGTGTATTCGGCGGCTTGCTGTAACTTCTTAGGTGTAAAGTTCAATCCGGCAAACGAGCGCGCATTGGTGTCGTCTTTCAGGCCCAGGTAGACCGCATCTGCACCTGAGTTTAGGGCGGTTTTCAGTGAAGCGAGATTTCCCGCGGGGCACAGCAGTTCCATGTAGTTGCTCCAAAAATAATGAAACAGGAGTTTAAAAGGGAATGAAGATCAAATTTTTGATGTAAAACAGGTTTGTGATCATAAAATCTAGGTAATATTCCTTTCTTTGCCACATTTTGGATACATTTTTACATGCAAGGTTTTCTTCCTCATAAGTTAGCGCAACAAATACTCGAAATTGGGCCTAAAGTTATTGCTCGCCCATTAGCCATTGTGCCGTTTGCGATGAAGGCTGAGCTACTAAAACGCATCTTAGGTTTATTACTTTCAGAGCAAGCTGAAGACGATGAATTGAGCTTTTTAGCGGGCCGTTGGGTTGCGATTAATATTGAAGATTTAGGGTTAACTTTCGAAGTGACGTTTGATGAATGTTGGCATGTACGACCGCAACAAGATGCTGAAGTGACGTTTACTGGTCAATCTAAAGAGCTGTTATTAATCGCGGCGGCTAAGGAAGATCCAGATACACTGTTTTTCCAACGTAAGCTTTGCATTGAAGGCGATACCGAGCTTGGGCTCGAGGTGAAAAACTTACTGTTAAGTGTTGAGTTTGATGCTATGCCTGCTGCCATTAGAGTGACAATTGAAAAGTTGGCGCAGGCGCTACAAACTTTACAGGCCAAAGCACAGCCGAGCTTTGCATAAATGACTCACTTTTTAGCGCTCATTCGTTAGCGCTATTTGTTAGGGCTCTTTGTTTGAACTTATTCATTTAAAACTGTTTAAGTTTATTTGTTTGAGTTTATTTGTTTGAGGCGATTTATTAGAGCCGATAAACCAAGCTCTGGGTTAGATGTGAGTTAAGCGTTCGAGTTTTGGCTTAAGGATTTAGAAACTATTTCGTCCAGCAGATTAGAGAGCGGCATAGATAACGTCATAGATAAGCATGTGGGTTAAACATTTAGATTAACCCACATCATCTCAAGCAAAAGATTAAGCCTCTAAGCTAAAGTCGGCTTCGACCTCAAAGGTTAAGCGCTCCTTAGTCACAGGATGATTAAGTACCAACCTTTGGGCATGGAGGTGTAATCGATTCGCTTTGCAGCCATAAAGGTCATCGCCAATGATGGGCAGATGTAAGCCATCATGGTGGGCACAATGCACCCGCAGCTGGTGTGTCCGTCCCGTGTGAGGGTACAGATATAGCATGGTGTGTTTCGCGCTGCGAGATTTTACCTGCCATAGGGTGTGGGCATGCTTACCATGCTCATAGCACACCAATTGGCGCGGTCTGTCATCGAGATCTACCCTAAGAGGCAGGCTAATCTCCCCTTGATCACCTTGTACTTGTCCTGCTACCTGTGCCACGTAACGTTTCTCAACTGTTCGTGCAATAAACTGCTGCGCCAGAGACTTATTGGCGTCACGGGTTAGCGCGATGACCATAAGGCCCGAAGTGGACATATCTAAGCGGTGCACAATCAGCGGACCTGTCGCCTGAGGAAACATCGATTTCATGCGGGCATAAACAGAGTCAGTCACATTCTTACCCGGTACTGATAGAAACTCGGCAGGTTTATTAACCACTGCCATCGCTTCATCTTGGTATAAAATCTCGATAGATTTGCCTTCGGCAGGATTGGTGAGTAAAGGATTGGCATCCATCTCAATGCCTGCAAGCATGTGGCTTAAAATGGGTTGGCACTTTCCCTGACAAGAACCATAAAAGTTTTTATGCTGCTTGATCTCAGACTTTGGTGATGCTCCCCACCAAAATTCCGCCATTGCCAATGGTGTATAGCCTTGACTAAAGGCAAATTGCAGCAGTTTAGGCGCTGCGCACTCACCAGCACCCGCTGGCGGTTGCTGCGTAGGGCTATCTTTAAAGATCTGGTTGAGATCTTTAAGCTCGCCAGCTTGATTTAAAAATTGATACTGGGCAAAGATCTGTTGTTGTAAACGGTTAGACTGCTGGGCGCGCGTCGCTTTTATTTGAGTTATTTCATCAAGCAGACTATTGAGTTGGCTTGAAACTTCATGGCATCGACTATCCCAGTCCTGTTTTACCGCTTTAAGCTTAAATTTCTCGGCGACACTCTCTTTACCTAACTCAATATTAAGCTCGTTAAGTACAGCTTGATTCTGCTCTTTTTCAGCGCAAGCACGGCGTAATTTGCGCACTTTGCGATTTTCAATAATTTGCGCTCGTATAGCCTCTAACTCGCCCTCAGCCTGAAGGCGTAATGTGGCTAATTCAGTGGTTAATATTGAAATATTAGGGTTACTTTCAGCGACTTTGAGCTGCTCAGTTAACAGGTTAAGTGCTTGCATCCCTGCATGAAAAAAGCTTTCTTCGGCCAACATATCAAAAACCGGTGGTACAAAGCCATTGAGTAAGTTTTGCTCGGCTAATTTTCCAGAAAACGCGGCTAAATAACCAAGCTCCCCGCTTTTATTACGAACGAGTAATACTCCAAACATCTTGCCAATAGCTTCGGTTTTATCATCGCCTAAACCATTATTTGAATGATTGTCTAAACTATTGTCTGAGCCATTCTCAAAACTATTATCTAAACCAAAGTTATGCTGCCAGTCTGTTTGCGAACTTAAATAGGTTTGCAACTCTTTCGCGGCCAACAAACACAGTGGGTGTGGCTGGTAGTAAAAGGGAAAGGTAAAACGTTTTGGCAGCTCATAGCTATCGATAGGTGATTTGAAAGCGGTAAAGCATTGCTGAGCTGAGTACATGGGCATTTAACAACTTTTGGCAAGGATAAACGAGCGCTAAACTCAATTAGGTTAACTTGAATCAACCTAATTTAACTTAAGTTAAATTGAGCTAGCACGGTAATGAGTGAGGCGAGATTTTACGCTGTCATCTCAATGAAGTCATTAGTCGGCGGACGTTTTTACGTGATACTTAATTGACTCGCCCAAAAACAAAAATGGAGCCATTAGGCTCCATTGTTAATCAGTAACACTAGGCTTATTCGACAGGCTTACCTGTGATGATGTGGTATTTAATTAATAGCTCATCATCTGATTCTTTGTGGTCTGGGTCAACAGCAATACAGTCGATAGGGCAAACCGAGATACAGGTTGGCTTGTCATAATGACCGACGCATTCGGTGCAAAGTATAGGGTCAATCTCATAGATCTCTTCACCCATAGTAATCGCCTGATTCGGACATTCTGGCTCACACATGTCACAGTTGATACAGCTGTCGTCGATTAATAATGCCATCTAATTAATATACCTTATAAAAATCATTCATAATAAGCGCTTACGTACATTCCTTATGAGGGTAATTGCTTTTCTTTTTCCCGGTTAACAGCGGATTATTTACGTTGATTTCACTATGTAAGTGACACAAATAGCAACACAAACTTAAGCCTAGTTTGGGTGATATCTAGTGTGTCATTAGTGAAATTTTTTACCGAATATTACCGAAAAAAGAATGGAAAAAGTCTCTTGAGGTCAAGTATATCACAGGGTGTGGACAAACCTAGCTTATCTGATTACAAGATGGCACTCGTGAAGTGGGCAAGCTAAATGGAAAGCTAAATTAAACAGCTAGATTAAACAGCTAGATTAAATAGCCAAATGAAAAAGCCATCAGCCCAGATATGCTGGTTCACACATCTAACGCATACATATCGCTTTTTCATTTAGCTTACACTCATAAAGCGTGTGTTACGGCAAAAAGCACTGCTAGATCCAATAACAAGATAGCAGTGCTCATAGAAGCGCTAAGGACGAAAAACCTTCATCCTTAGCTGTTCAACTAAGGTGCCTAAGATGACCTAGCACCTTATGGCGTAACCACGTTAAACCAGAAATTGAAATCATCTAGCATAGCGAGAAACGCTTTAAACTGCTGTTTGTCCCCAGTGATCTTCACATCGCCGTTTTTAATCGCCTCATCAAAGCTGAGTTCTTTCAGTTGAATACTGTTCATCGTTTTCATTGACATCTCTAGAGCCACATCGGGGTTATCGACTTGATTTTTACTATGATGCAGCACTGCATTTTCTAATGTCAGCGTGTACTTGCTGTTAAGGTCGGTAAAATCAATATTGATATTGAGTAACTTACCTTCAGCTTTGCTTGAATCAAGCCTTATCGCTAAGAAGTCAAACAGCATTTCTGGTGTCATCGCTCTAATGGTATCAGGCGTTGCAGTTTGCGTACCTCCAGCTGATGGTACGCCGTTTCTCAGCTCATAAGCACCTTGTAAATACACTGAGCGCCAAGGGCCTGATTCAGCTTGGTAGCCAAGCTGCTCAAAAGCATCGGCTAACAGCTCTTTAGCTGCTTGATTGTCAGGATTAGCAAATACTGCATGCTTCATCACTTCTGCGACCCAGCGATACTCTCCTTGATCAAATGAAACCTGTGCTTTCTTGAGCACCGCGGCCTCACCACCCATAAACTCCATATACTTTTTTGCAACCATTTCTGGCGGTAGGTTATTGAGGTTCGAAGGGTTACCGTTATACCAGCCCATATACCTTTGATATACCGCGCGACTGTTATGGCGTAAGGTGCCGTAATATCCGCGCGTTGGCCAATTTTGCTCAAGCTCCGCAGGGAGCGTTATCATTTCGGAGATCTCTTCACCTGTATAGCCTTGGTTCATTAGGCGAACAGATTGGTCATGGGTAAATTTGTAGATATCACGCTGCTTTTTAAAGTATGGAATGATATTTTCACTATCCCATACTGGCCAGTGGTGACTTTGAAACTTCACTTTAGCCTGGTTCCCCCAGGTATCAATGGTTTCGTCCAGAAAGCTTGACCAGATCAATGCATCTCGCACCTGAGCGCCACGTAGGGTTAGGATATTGTGCATGGTGTTAGTGGAATTCTCTGCCATCCATAGTGCTTTCATGTCTGGGAACCAGGTATTCATCTCGGCTGGTGCTTCACTACCTGGAGTGAGCTGAAACTCCATGTTAACGCCATCAATGTTGAGCTTTTCACCGGTTTTTGTGATCTCATGACTTGGCAGTAATAGGCCCGCAAGCCCTGTTGACACCGTCATTCCTAGGCCACCATTGACACCTCCTTTAGCATTACGAGGCAGTAAGGCACCGTACATATATACTGCGCGCCGCCCCATAGCGTTACCTGCAATCACATTCTCTGAAACTGCATGTTCGGTAAAGTGTTCCGGCGCAATAATTTGTACCTTGCCTGAGGCAACATCTTCTGCCGTTGCAATCCCGGTTGCGCCGCCATAGTGATCGATATGACTATGGCTATAGACGATAGCAACAACGGGGCGCTCACCTAGTTGTTCATTGATAAAATCAAGCGCGGCTTTGGCTGTCTCGGGTGAGATGAGAGGGTCGAAGACTATCCAACCTGTTTTGCCTTTAATAAAAGTGATATTGGTTAGATCGAACCCGCGAATTTGGTAAATATTGTCAGTGACTTCAAATAAACCATGTTGCATTACAAGTTGAGAATTACGCCATAAACTAGGGTTCACAGTATCAGGGGATTCTTTATCGATACTGATATAGTTTTTATATTGTTCTAGATCCCAGACGATGTTGCCCTGTGCATCTTTAATGGTGACCGTGTCGGGTTTGGCGATAAACCCACGCTGCGCATTGATAAAATCTTGTTTGTCACTGAAGGGCAGTGCCTTAAGGACGGCAGCATTTTCTGTTTTGGTAAATTCGGTTGCGGGTTTTGATTGTGTCGCTGCGATACTCGAGTTAGATAGCACCAGAGAAAATGCGACCAGTAGGGGAAGCTTGGATCTATTCATTACAAATTCCTTTTATAACGGATAACGGAAAGCTATTTAAAAATGTGCACAAAGTATAATCAACTTAGCCGGAAGTGATTGAATTATCAATGGCTAATGTAGCTTAGTCTTCTCTATCGTGACTTTTTGGGAAAGGGATAAATATTTGCAGTTTAATGGGGGGAGGTCTTTTTTATTCTGAAGTAAGCCAGAGCATTAATCTAAAGCATTAATAAAAATAGGATATTAATTTAGAGCATTAATCTAGGGTGTTACTCGCATGATGTGGACTCGGGGTGCTTGGCCTTGTGGCAATCTCCCTTGTAACACGCTTAAGCCCGCTCACCATCTATCTGTGAACGGTGGCTGCCCCGATTAATGGCTGAACATACAATTGTCTTGTTCAACATTGGGGGCAATTTCGGGCAGTAAACAACAAGCCCAAGACTTGCTTTATTTGGGTTACTCTCCCATCCTCAGCTATAAGTGATAAGTGATAAGTGATAAGTGATAAGTGATAAGTGATAAGTGATAAGTGATAAGTGATAAGTGCAAGATGAGACTCTATCGACTGTACCTGTAAGTGATTAGTCGTTACTAGGTGCTCACAGTGAGTCGTGTTAGGTGAAGTACAGGTAAACATAGGCCTTTATAGCGCTTAATGAGTTTCCGTTAAGAGGTTCATCATCATGAACTCCGCGCTACCAACACGTAACGGCGACAATGCGACCTCATACAAACAGATGGACATAATTTAGTTAAGTCGTTTTGGTCATAATCCAAATTAGTGTTAGAGGTTGGCTGCAATATTGCTGAGTACTTTTTGATGCATCAAAACGAGAGTGGTTAAGTATGAGGAAAACATCGAAAAGAAACACGTCAGAGCAGGTTGGCTTTGCAAAAATTAACGTCCAAAAAGGTGCTTTGTGGGGCGAGCAAACACAGCGCTCGCTAGCATTTTTTAACATTGGAAGTCAGCATTTTGATCTAGGCTTCATTAAAGTGCTTGTTAACATTAAGCGTGCTTGCGCTGAAATAAATTACAGTCACTCCTTACTCTCTGCTAGCCAACACAGTGCAATCTTATTTGCTTGCGATGAAATTATACAGGGTGACTATGGCGCTCAGTTTCCACTTTCTATTTGGCAGACAGGTTCTGGTACCCAGACCAATATGAATGTCAATGAAGTGATAAGTCGCCTGGCTAGTGACCATTTAGTTGCTGCAGAGCTTAATGGTCAAGCTATAGGGCAGCCAAGCAACAGTATTCACCCTAATGATCACGTCAATTTATCTCAATCTTCTAATGATGTGTTTCCCACTGCTATGCATATTATCGTGGCGCAGCAAACTCAAGATGTTCTTTTACCTGCCATAGACTTACTTGAGTGCGAGTTCTCCTCAAAGCAAAATGAATTCAAGGGGGAGTATACAGTTGGACGAACACACTTAATGGATGCGCTACCTATCAATGCCAGCTCCTGTCTATCGGCATATGGGAGTCAACTTACTTTTGCAAAGCAAGCGATACAAGAGAGCCTGAAGGGTTTATATCAATTGGCGCTAGGGGGAACGGCGATAGGTTCTGGATCGAATGCTCCGCCATTATTTGGCCAACAGGTCATCAGTTTACTGGCTAAACATTATCGTCAGCCATTCATGCAATCAGCTAATTTGTATGCTGCAGTATCGGGTGAGGATGCGTTATTGCGCTACAGCAGCGCCCTTAAGCAATTAGCTGCAGTATTACAGAAAGTCGCAAATGATTTCCGCTTACTCGGCAGTGGGCCACGTTGTGGTTTAAACGAATGGCTATTGCCCGCAAATGAGCCAGGGAGCTCAATCATGCCTGGTAAGGTTAACCCTACTCAATGTGAGGCATTAAGCATGGTGTGTTTGCAAGTATTTGGCAACGACCTTACGGTATCGCTAGCGAGTTCCAATGGACAATTGCAACTGAATACTTACCGCCCGGTAATTATCCATAATGTATTGCAAAGTATAGAGCTGTTATCTGACGCTATGGTGTCTTTTGCTAAAAATTGCGTGCGAGGGCTACGGCAGAATCTGGATCAAATTGACAAGAATATATCGAACAATTTATCTGTCATAACATTGCTAATGCCCATATTGGGATATGATAAAGCGACGCAAATTGTTCAGACTGCAGCACATAGGAATATCACTCTCGCTCAAGCGGCTGAATATCTAAATTTGATGGACCAGAAACAATTCCAATTGTTATTACAAAAACAACTAGATGAAATGTTGCCTAAGTAGTGACAAGTTTACAAGTCAGCCGCCTAGCTTGATAAATCACCTAAAGTGAACCAGACTTTACTATGACAAGATTTTCTTGCCATAGCCTCAAGGTCACAATCATGTCGTCACCTAATGACCCTCTCCCACCTGAAGACAGTTCAGACAATGCCACTCCCTATAGCAGCTTTGTAAAAAGCGTAAAAAACCATGCGATAGAGACTCAACAGTTTTTCACCCGCAGCGGTATGAAAAATGTGCTCTTAATCGCATTACTTTTGATTATCGTTACGCTCTTTTGGCAGGCTGTTTATACCGTCCCTAGTGACTCTGTCGCAGTTGTGCAGCGTTTTGGTAAGTTCCATTTAGAAATACAACCGGGTCTACACTTCAAATTTCCTTTAGGTATTGATAAAGCGACGATTGTTCCGGTCAAGCGACAGTTAAAGCAAGAGTTTGGTTTTACTACCCCTGGAGCCAGAGATCCCTTTCAAGGCTCCGTGGAAGCCGACGGTGAGCTAGAAACGCAGATGGTTACCGGTGACTTAAATGCGGCATTGGTTGAATGGGTCGTTCAGTATCGTATAGCCGAACCTATCAAGTTTTTATTCGAAGTACGCTCCCCTAGCGCCACGCTACGTGATGTCTCTGAGTCCGTTATGAGAGAAGTTGTCGGTGATCGTACTGTGGATGAGGTAATTACTATTGGCCGACAAGAAATTGAATCTGAAGCGCTCGATAAAATGCAGGCGCTGACGACCAAATATGCCATGGGGATCAATATTGATCAGGTGCAGCTTAAAAATATTAATCCTCCTAAACCGGTACAGGAATCGTTTAATGAGGTAAACCAAGCCCAGCAAGAAAAAGAAAAGCTGATTAATGAGGCTCGTCGAGATTACAACAAAGTCATTCCTTTAGCTGAAGGTGAAAAGGATCAGCGGATCCGTGAGGCTGACGGCTACCGCCTGAAAAGAATTAATGAAGCACAAGGTGATGTTGCTCGATTTAATGCGTTATTGGGACAGTACAGTAAAGCCCCTGAAGTGACACGTCAGCGGATTTACATCGAGACCATGCAGACGGTGTTGCCCGCTATTGAGTCAAAAATCATCATTGATGAACAAACTCGCAATGTTTTGCCTTTTTTAGATCTTAAACCTAAGCAAGACAAACAGGGGTTGGCTCATGAAAAAGATTAGTTCAGCGGTTGCCTTTATTGTCATCGTTTTTAGCTTGCTTGCTTTGGTTGGGTCGCTTTATACGGTAAGTGAAGTAGAGCAGGTGATTATTACCCAATTTGGAAAACCGGTAGGAGAACCGATAACTGACGCGGGGCTCAATATAAAAATCCCCTTCATACAGGAGGTTAACGCTATCGATAAACGCGTACTAGAGTGGGATGGTGATCCGTCCGATATGCCAACTAAAGATAAACTTTATTTCTCAGTCGATTTATTTGCGCGCTGGCGAATAACCGATCCATTACAGTATTTTTTGCGTTTACGTGATGAGCGCAGTGCTCAGTCGCGACTTGATGACATTTTGGGGAGTGAAACACGCAATGCGGTAGCGAAGCATGAATTGATTGAAATTATTCGTACCACAAAAAATAGGCAGCCTTTAAGGGATGGTCAAACGATAGAGGCTGTGAGCGACTTAACACTAGGGAATTTAGTGCCGATCACCAAAGGACGTCAGGTGATTGAAGAGGAAATATTTTCCGCTGCGACAGATAAAGTCCGAGTGTTTGGTATTGAGCTATTGGATATTCGCTTTAAGCGTATTAACTATAACGCCAGCGTAAGACCTAAAATTTATGATCGTATGATCAGTGAAAGACGTCAAATTGCAGAGCGCTTTCTTTCTGAAGGATATGGAGAAGCGGCGAGGATTAGAGGTAATCGTGTCCGTGACCTAAATAAGATCCAATCTGAAGCTTATCGTGATGTGGAGGAAATTCGAGGCTCTGCTGATGCCAAAGCGGCAGAGATATATGCGCTGGCGTATAACCAAAGTCCTCAAGCGGTGGGTTTATATGAGTTTACGCGCACAATGCAGTCTTATCAGTCTTATCAGTCTTATCAGTCAATCATGGCTGAAAATACGACTTTAGTCATATCCACCGAGAGCGATTTATTCAAGTATCTAAAGGGAGTATATCCACCAGAGGCGATAACATCCGCACCTAAGCAACAATGAACAAAAAGCAGTTCCAACCCGATGAGCGCGGTCACCCCACCCAACTTCCTAAAGAGTATGTTGACTGGATAACCCAGCCGATAACCCGATTTTTGCATATTGAAGCCGCTGCTGGCACGGTGTTGTTGTTTTTTACCCTAGCGGCTTTAGTGCTGTCTAATTCTATATGGGCTGAAACTTTTCTGTCATTGTGGGACGTTCCTGTTGGTATCACTGTGGGAACAATCGAACTTACACGTTCGCTGCGCGAGTGGATCAATGATGCATTGATGACCTTGTTCTTTTTCTTAATTGCACTGGAGCTGAAGCGAGAAATCATATTAGGGGAGCTAAAAACACCGCGTTTAGCGATGCTATCTATCAGCGGAGCTGTTGGTGGTATGTTGGTTCCAGCCTTGCTCTATTTAAGTCTTCAATTAGATCAGCCTGGCCAGTATGGCTGGGGGACTGTGATGGCAACCGATACCGCATTTGTTATTGCTTGTCTCACGTTACTTGGCCCTCGTATTCCGAAAAGTTTACGGGTCTTTATGCTCTCACTGGCAATCATTGACGATATTGGCGCCATCATTGTGGTGGCCGTAGGTTACGGTGAAGACATTCAGTTGCATTATATTGGGCTTGCCGTGATTGGATTCGTGCTGGTTAAAATTATGGCAGTGCTCGGGGTCCGCAATATCATGTTGTATTTTCTTGTCGGCGGGGCTATCTGGCTTGTAGTCGATGCTTCAGGAATGCACCCTACTGTGACTGGAGTGATATTGGGGTTGATGACTCCGACTAACCGTTGGGTAAGCGAAGCACGTTTATTGACGATAATAGAATGTGTTGTGCCATCTCACTCGATAGGAAAACAGGGGGTTTTTAGTGTAAAACGTAAAGTGCTCAAAACGGCTGAAGCGGCGACCAGAGAAGTACTTTCTCCCGTTGAACGTTTAGAGATGTTACTTCACCCCTGGATTGGTTTTGTCGTTATGCCTTTGTTTGCATTCGCTAATGCAGGTATCCCAATTTCTCTTTCAGAAATATCAGCTTCGTTGTTTACTGCTGTTTTTGTTGGTCTCGCAGTGGGTAAACCTATCGGCATTATCTTATTCTGCGGCTTAACAGTATGCACTGGTCTAGCGATAAAGCCGCCGGAACTTCATTGGTCATATCTTTTTGCTGGTGGCATATTGGCCGGAATTGGTTTTACCATGTCGCTATTTATTGCAAACCTAGCGTTTAATCCAGTTCTCATCAATGATGCAAAGCTTGGGATCTTGTCTGCCTCGTTATTCTCGGCATTAATGGGAATGGCATTATTAAGCTGGCTATTAAAGCGCGATACTAAGAACAAGCAGCAGGGGAAGTAGGGCACTGGGAAAGGAGTCGAGGGTTAAAGAGAAATGTAGATTGGCCCTATTTAGCAGCTCAATAAAAGTATTTAGCTGTTAAGCGAAAGCATTTAACAGCTAATTAAAAGACAGGCCCTAAACAGGGCCTGAAACACCCGATATTAAGCTGGAGTGTGGCTCGCTTGATGTGGGTTACGAGTATCTTGACCTTGTGGCAAGTTACGCAGTAACACGGCTTTATCTAGTTCTACGCCCGCAGGCACATCTAAAAAGACGAAGTGTCCTGAACCCAGACCAGCCTCAACACTTTCACCTTTTCGGTTGATTAAGCTATCGACATTCAGGGTTAAATTGCCTTGTGGCGTCATGACTTCAACGCTATCACCAACAAGGAATTTGTTCTTTACATCAATTTCAGCAAGGCCCGCTTCATTACGAACGCCAGTAAACTCACCAACAAACTGCTGAGTATCACTGATTGAATAGCCATAATCGTAGTTTTGATATTCATCATGTACGTGACGACGTAAGAAACCTTCGGTATAACCTCTGTGCGCTAGACCTTCTAGGTTGTGCATCAAAGTACGGTCAAAATCTTTACCCGCCGCAGCATCTTCAATCGCTTGACGATAAAGCTGGGCGGTACGTGCAACATAGTAGAAAGATTTAGTACGGCCTTCGATTTTCAGTGAATCTACGCCCATTTTTGTTAGACGATCAACATGCTGAATCGCGCGTAAGTCTTTAGAGTTCATGATGTAGGTACCATGCTCATCTTCAAACGCTGGCATGTATTCACCAGGGCGACCCGCTTCTTGTAGCAAGACGATTTGGTCAGATGGCTGACCTGCGCCTAATGTTGGCGTTTCAATCTGTACGTCTGGGTTAACGGCAATAATGTCACCGCTTTCATTTTGCTTAGCCTCATGAACATCGTACTTCCAGCGACAAGCATTGGTGCATGTACCTTGGTTAGGATCACGCTTGTTGATGTAACCAGAAAGCAGGCAACGACCAGAATAGGCCATGCATAATGCGCCGTGAACGAACACTTCTAGTTCGATATCAGGGCAACGTTGACGAATCTCTTCGATTTCATCAAGTGATAGCTCACGCGAAAGGATCACACGCTTAATGCCTTGTGATTCCCAAAACTTAACCGATGCCCAGTTAATGGCATTAGCTTGCACTGATAAATGCACCACTTGATCAGGAAACGCTTCGCGTACCATCATGATAAGACCAGGATCTGACATGATTAACGCATCGGGTTGCATAGCAACCACTGGCTCCATATCTTTGATATAAGTCTTTAGCTTAGCGTTATGCGGCGCGATGTTGCTCACCACATATAGCTTCTTGTTTAAGCTATGGGCTTCTTTAATACCCGCAGCTAAGTTTTCCATCTTAAAGTCGTTATTACGCACGCGAAGACTATATCTTGGCTGGCCGGCATAAACAGCATCGGCGCCATAGGCAAAGGCGTAACGCATATTTTTTAATGTACCAGCAGGGGACAATAGCTCAGGTTTAAACATAATAGCTTCTCTGTTAACGGATAAGGGTTCGACAATCGGCCGCGCATTTTACTTAATGCAGCAGGGCTAATGCAAGAAAGTCAGCCGCACATAATAATTGGATTTGAGTGGATCTGAGTCATTTATTATAAAACCTTGTGATCTATGCGACATTTTTCGAGCGGTTTTACTGAAAATGTACCATCTGATTAAGTATTGACCCATTAAAGTGATTTTGCACGTAACTAAAAGCGTTCTACTGATATACTCGAACCGCTGCAAATTAATACGGTTTATAAGGGAGTTGAGATGTCTACAGAACATCAAGTATTAGTTGGTTTATTAAAAAAATTAAAGTCAGACTCTTTGGTGTTACCGACCTTGCCTGAAGTGGCGATGCGAGTACAAGAAGTGGTGGGCCAAGAAGACGTTAGTCTAAAAGATGTCGCGAGTATTATCGGTCAAGATGCGGCAATTTCTGCCAGAGTTATTCGCATCGCAAATAGTGCTATGTATAGCCGTGGGGTTCCTGCTGATAACGTCAATGCAGCAATCAATCGTATTGGGTTGATGCAAATTAAATCCATCGTGACATCGGTCGCGATGGAGCAACTTTTTATTTCAACCAACCAAATGGTTTGGGAAGTGATGGATGAGGTATGGAGTTCATCCATTGATGTGACTGCCGCAGCATGCGCGATGTTGCAGAGCTACAATGCTAATCATCCGGGTAGCAAGTTAAACATCGACACGATGACGTTAGCAGGCCTAGTGCATAATATCGGCGCGTTACCGGTACTAACTGAAGCTGAAGCACAACCTGAGCTATTTAATAGCATAGAAATGTTACGAGCATTAGTGAAAAAGCTGCAAGGCCCACTTGGGCGCGCGGTACTAAAAAGTTGGGAGTTCTCACCCGATGTAATGCAAGTGGTCGAGCGCTGGGCAGATTTGACCTATAACTCAGAAAAGCTGAGTTACTTAGACTTTATTCGCGCGGCGGCCTTCTATACAGGAGAGCTTAAGGCTGGCGTGGACTTAGAACAAAGAATGGGATTTTTTATCGAGCGTGGTTTACCTGTGTCGACTGAAGAGTTAACTGGTGAACAATTTATTGAAGCATACCAATCAATTAAAGCAAGTTACGAATAATACCTCTGTTTAAACCAAAATTGATATTGCAAGTTAAACTATAGTGGTGGCTGGCGCTGGAGTTACGGGTCACTATAGTTTATAACTTAATAACTCAAACTCAATTAACGGTTAAAGTACTCATTGATGGACAGTTTTTGGATGATCTCCATTGTGTGTTTGTTGCTACTCATTTTATTAGTATGCGCACTTTGGCGGCAGCAAAAACTTCGTCATTTTGTTAATCAGCTGCGTAAATCTTTTGAGCTACACGGCTTTACTTTTCCCGCTAACAACTCTTTATCGGCGCAGCTGAGTGGGCTATCTGACTCTGTGGGAAAGTTACATATTCAGAGTCTGCAAGCCGTGCGGGATAAATTGACAGACCTTGATAACCGTTTAAGCATGAAGCGTAAAATGGCTGAGTTAATGCCATTAGATAAAGGCAGCCTGGTTCTTTTGGATATCTATCGCTTTCGTTACGTTAATGATCTGTTTGGCTTTAATTTTGGCGATGAGCTACTAAAGCAGATGGCGGCAAGAGTAAAAGATTTATCTCCCGATGGGTCTTTGATAGCAAGAATGAATGAAGATGAATTCCTCATTTACTTCACCAGCGCAATGTCGCCACTACAGCTACAGCAACTGATTGATAAGTTACAGCTCCCTTACGATATTTTTGGCAGTATCATTACCACTAGAGTACAAGTGGGCCATTTAGCTTTGGAACCCTTTCATAGTGATATCAGTACTATGCTGCGACGGTTAGATTTAGCGCTTAAAAAAGCTAAGACTCATGATGTTGCCTTATCTGAATATCTATTGGGTGATGATGCGGTGCAGCTTAGAGAAGTCTCCATTATTAATAGTTTGGCAAAGGCGTTGCGTGATGGCGAGCTTTATATGGTTTATCAGCCAAAGCAGAGTTTTCCTAAAGGAGACTGCCAGCAAGTTGAAGCATTAATGCGTTGGCAGCATCCACAACTAGGTAGCATTTCACCGGCCGAGTTTATTCCACTTGCAGAGTATTCCGGTATGATCGATATCGTCAGCCAATGGGTACTCGATGAGGTGTTTGCCCAGCAGGCATTATGGCACCAAAATGACATTAAACTTCAGGTGGCGGTCAACCTGTCGACGCAAGACTTACGTAGCGCATCTTTGATAACAGGTATAGAAGCGAGGCTAAAGCAGCATCAACTCGAGGCGAGCGCCATCTCGATTGAAATCACTGAAAGTAAATTGATGCAAGATCTCGATGGTGCTGTCGCAACGATTAACCATCTGCGTCAGCTTGGCGTCGATGTTGCGATTGATGACTTTGGGACTGGTCATTCTTCTTTAGCTTACCTTAAGTACTTACCTGTCGATGAAGTGAAGATTGATAAAGCCTTTTTGGATGATTTAGAAATTGATGCAAGAGCCCGGCATATTATGGATACCAGCATCCGTTTGGCCAAAGGGTTAGGCTTTAAGGTCACTGTAGAAGGGGTCGAAACCGAAGATATTTTACAGTTATTACTGGGTATGGGAGTGGATAAAATCCAAGGAGATATTTTTTCTCAACCGTTAAAGCCAAAAGAGCTAGAGTCACGTTGGCCTAAATTAAGTGGTATAGGCTAGTCATACCAAGCTCAACAAGTTGTCGATAAAGGTGAGTTTGTGGAACATTACCCCACCTTTATATCCTACAAGTTAGCCATCCTCTACAAGATAACAGCTTCAGCAAAGGCCTCACTCAGGCGTTCAATGAGTAATAGTGGCATGGGGCTGAGTTGACGTTTCTTGTTCATGCACACCATCTCAATTTGCGCGGTTACCGCAGGTTTCTTACCGTTTGGACGCCAGATCTCTTGTAACCATACGGTGCGATATTTACTCTCGAAGTAGAACTTGGTTCGAATATCAATAATATCAGCAAACTCAACACCATCATGGCAGAGCATATCGCTGCGATAGACTGCAAAACCTAAGTCATGTTCATCCCATAAGCTGGCCAAGCTATTTGCTCCAATAACGTGTTCTCGGGCGCGTTCGAAGTACTTTAAAAAATTAGGGTGGTAGACCACGCCTGAAAAATCGGTATCTTCATAATAGATTTGTACAGGAAAGTGATAAGTTTTACTTTGCTGAATAGGCTTAGCGTCATTGGCTTTAGGGGGGATAGCGTTAGGGTGCGACATAGTTATTTAGTGGAGTCTTTGATGCTGTAGGGTATTGGTAGACAAGCTTAACATAGTCTTTGGTTTGGCCAAGGAGTATTGGTAAACAAGCTTAACATAGCCTTTGGTTTGGCCAAGGAGTATGGGTAGACAAGCATGACATAGTTTTTGGTTTGCCAAGGAGTATGGGTAGGCAAGCATGACATAGTCTTTGGTTTGGCCAAGGAGTATGGGTAGACAAGCATGACATAGTCTTTGGTTTGGCCAAGGAGTATGGGTAGACAAGCATGACATAGTCTTTAGTTTGGCCAAGAAGTATGGGTAGACAAGCATGACATAGTCTTTGGTTTGGCCAAGGAGTATGGGTAGACAAGCATGACATAGTCTTTAG
>NZ_JBRIMB010000050.1:0-35783 GCF_052977265.1 Shewanella sp. 0m-8
TTACTCGTGGTAATTTTTGTTTGGCGATAAATTTGATCACCAAATGCCATGAATGTTCCTCATATTTTTGCCTATCTCATTATTTCTGTTTATCTTTTTGTGGGGATTCGTCAGCCTCTGACCCATAACAGGTTTTATCTCTATCTAATGATGAACAAGCCCTTAAAGCGCTTATTTTAACAGCGCTGAAGCTGTCGAGTCATGTGTAGGGTTTTCATACAGTTTGCACAGTAAAGAGTTAATAAACTTTTGCGGGGCGAAAATTTTATAGGTTTTTCTATTTAATATGAATCCAAAAAAAATAATGTTTCGTCTATTTGAACACTTTGTGAACTATACGCAAGAAATCTAATTAAGCATCTATTTTTATTGAATTTTTATTGAGATCTCAATCCAGTATTTGTGAAAATCTTCAATACTCACTCTACTCTCCTCAGCTAGAATCCATGCGCTATTTACTTACCGAATGGCGTTTCCCTTTGAGCCAGTGCGCTCAATTTAAAATCAGGACATATAATGAAAAAGCTAAGCTTACTTGCCGCCTCAATAGGCATCATTTTGGCAGGTTGTAGTAGTGATGATGACAATGCGATTAACACGTTCGAAGTTAAGGCTATCGACGGTTATCTAGTAAATGCCGATATTTACGCGGGCGACAAGTGCGACACAAAGGCTGGCGTCACCAATGATCGCGGCATTGCAAAAATTGATGAGAAATTCAAAGATCAAAAACTATGTGTGAAAGCCGTTGTAGGTCAAACCATTGATAGCGATCGCGGTCTTGTCACCAAAGCATTCGAATTATCTGCACCAGCTGACTCTAAGGTTATCAACCCGATGACTAATCTTGTGGTTGAAAAGATGCAGGCGACACCGACTCTAACAGCTGAAGACGCAAAAGCTGAAGTTACCGAGCAGTTTGCGGCACTCAACGCAACATCAGAGCAGTTATTCGGTGACTACATTGCTGATGCTAATGCTGGCAACAAAGTGGCTGAAGGAATCAAGGTTATCGGCGAGACCTTAGTCGATGCGCAGGTTGAAGACACTGATGTCTCTACAGAGATCTTAAACGACTTAGTGACAGATGTTGCTGACAAAGTTGATAATAAAGAAGATCTTGACGATTACGCACCAGTCATTGATAAAGAAGAAGGCTTCAAGCCAAACCACAGACCAAACATCACTTTAACTGACGCAGAGCAAGATAAGCTGGAAAAGATTAAGCTTGAGCTTGGTCAAGCTATCGAAGCGATTGAGCTTAAGGCCGCTTTCGCCGATTCAGATAGTGACTTATTTACTATTGAAGTGAAAAGCGAAGATGGAAAGGAGCTAGCTGCGCTAGGCCTAGTATTCAACCAAACAACTGGCGTACTAAGCGGCAAGCCATTAACAGCTGGTGAAATTGAGCTTCATGCCTATGCGACGGACAGCCATGGTGCACGTTCATACCCACTAGAAATTGAAATCGACGTAACTAGCCCGAACTCTGCACCGACAGTTGATAGCCAGGAAAAAGCTGAAATTGAAGCCGATCTTAAAGGGTTAAATCTAACTCAAGGCGAAACCGTCGATACAACAATCGAACTTGACGATCTGTTTAACGATGTCGATGAAGATAGCCTGAAGCTAGTTGCGACCACTAACATGCAAGGCGTTAGCCTTAATATTGAACAAGGTGATGACCTACGCTTAACTGGTAAGCCAGAGCTTGCTGGTGAATTCACTATCACAGTAACAGCTGATGATGGTGTTAACGCTGCAGTTAAAGCGGATCTCAAGCTATCTGTTGCCAATAACGACATCACGCCTGATCCAGAGGCACACCCGCTAGAAGGCAAGAATTGGTATGTTTTAGAACACGGCAGTGATGATGGTGTTGATAACGGCCAAGATTTCCAGCGTGTTTGGTGTGAGACTTATAAGTTCGTCGACGGTAACGTGCTAATGAACAAGCGTAACCTAAGCAACTTAACCGAATGTTCTGCAGAAGCGACTGAAAAAGTCGGTAGCTATACTGTCAAGGGTGACAAGCTTGAAGCTCGCTTTGTGATGGAAGGTAATGAAGTAGAAACCTCAACTATCACCACTAAGCCTGCATTAAATGGCATTGGCGCTGGCGCACAAACTGTTGCTATTCACGGTGAGCGTTATACTTTCTTTGCTAATGATGACGATGCAGAGCGTCGTTTAGACATCGAGTCAGATGACAATGCAGACGAGCGTAGCTTCGCCATTGAAATGCCTGATTTTAGCGTAAGAGGTAAGTACAACCTAGTGCAAATCAGCTTACAGACCAACGATGTAGGTGATGACGTTGATATGTATTTTGATCTTCCAGGTAAAGATTTAACCTGTGAATCGGTACGTGAATTCTACAATCCTCAGCTAACAGCTATTGGCCTGCCTAAATACGGTGTTTCGGCACAGCTAATGGACAATGATAGCGAAGAGTTTAACTTCTGTGTAGCACAGTTTACCCTTCCAACAAACCTACCTGCAGGTACGGTTTATAGCATAGTTGGTCAACTAGCCAATGAAGATGATGCAGATATTGTTGAGCCAATCAAGGCTAACATCGAATGGACTGGTACAGCCAATAACGACTAATTCGTTATTGCTGATTAAATAACTGCATACTTAAAAGGAGAGCCTAGGCTCTCCTTTTTTATGTTCTCTATTTCAAACAAGGCTGTATTTAATAACGGTTAAACCGCGTTAACTCGGCTTATGATGCTTGGTAATAAACCGGTCTAACTGATTACCAAAACAAAAAGACAGAAACAAAAAGACAGGACAGCCATATCTTTTGTGCTTTAGCACATCCTCTACTAGGCTTTGTAGTACCTCCTCTTGGCCTAGTCTAGGATCGCGATTATGACCTCTGCTCGACGAACTTTGATAGATCCTGAATCGACTCCTTTCTATCACATCATAAATCGTTGTGTCAGAAGAGCATTTCTCTGTGGCGAGGATAAGCTTACAGGTCAAAGCTTTGAACATAGGCGTGGCTGGATTGTCGATAAAATCAAAGAAAAGACAGGACAAGAAAAGACAGGACAGCCATATCTTTTGTGCTTTAGCACATCCTCTACTAGGCTTTGTAGTACCTCCTATTGGCCTAGTGTAGGATCGCGATTATGACCTCTGCTCGACGAACTTTGATAGATCCTGAATCGACTCCTTTCTATCACATCATAAATCGTTGTGTCAGAAGAGCATTTCTCTGTGGCGAGGATAAGCTTACAGGTAAAAGCTTTGAACATAGGCAGAAAAAGACAGGACAGCCATAACTTTTGTGCTTTAGCACATCCTCTACTAGGCTTTGTAGTACCTCCTCTTGGCCTAGTGTAGGATTGCGATTATGACCTCTGCTCGACGAACTTTGATAGATCCTGAATCGACTCCTTTCTATCACATCATAAATCGTTGTGTCAGAAGAGCATTTCTCTGTGGCGAGGATAAGCTTACAGGTAAAAGCTTTGAACATAGGCGTGGCTGGATTGTCGATAAAATCAAAGTGCTTTCAACTATCTTCTGTATCGATATTTGTGCCTATGCAGTCATGAATAATCACTATCATTTAGTCCTTAAAATCGACACTGACAAAGCTAAATCATTGAGTAACAAAGAGGTCATTAGTCAATGGTGTAAAATCACTAAAGGGCATCCTGTAGCAACCAAATACATGAATGGTGAGACATTAATTGAGAGTGAGCGTTTACTACTTGATGGATTATTAGCTGAATGGCACCAGCGTTTATCGAGTATATCCTGGTTTATGCGTTGCCTTAATGAGGAGGTAGCGCGTAGAGCAAATCGTGAAGATGAGTGTAAGGGGGCATTCTGGGAAGGAAGGTTTAAGTCTCAAGCCCTGCTCGATGAACAGGCATTACTTGCATGTATGATGTACGTGGATTTAAACCCTATTAGAGCAGGAATAGCAGACACACTTCAAACTTCTGAGTTCACCTCTATTCAAGAGCGTATTACCGAGTTAAATTCGCTTGATAGCAACACCAGCAAGCCAACTCCCCCCACCAAGTCCACCAATCAAGAACCAGAACTTGCTGTTGACGATCCCTTAAAACCACTCGCTAAATTTGATGGTTCAACCCATCTTGCTAGTCAATCGGGGATCCCATTTCACTTTTGTGACTACTTAGAGCTTATTGACTGGACGGGCAGAGCGATTCGACATGATAAAACAGGCGTCATAGATTCAAAACGACCTAAATTACTCAATGAACTCGGTATTGCACCTGATGCTTGGATAACCTCGGCCAAAGAGTTTCGTCGTCAATACAGTGGAGTTAGCGGCCGTTGGGACGCTATGTGTGAGTTCAAAAGGCAGCAGAAAAGCGGAAAGTGGAGCAAGGGAAAAGCTTGTAGTAATGCACTTCATCCGTCGCCTTAGTTAGTAGAGGCATGAGCTAGCGACTCACCCCAAAGCCAACAACCGATGCCCTCTTCCCACAGACTTGGCAACCGCATTAACCACAGCAACCAACCTACCCTTTATCGCCTGTTCAATCCCAACACCTGCCTCAAGCAGGTCTGCAACCGCAATAAAAGCCGTGGTGTTTAAGCTACTGCTGTCGTAGCAATAGGCATAACCATCCTCGACTCTCCATTGAGCCGCAGCGCACTCTTCACTAACATCCAGCCCTTTATCTTCCAAGCTCCTAACCAAAGTAAAATCGAAAGCTAAGATACAGGCTTCATCGCCATACCAATCTGCTTTCAGCGCTTGAAAGTTAATCCACATTTCAAGCTCAACCAGCAACGGCTTAAGCGAACTAGAAAAGCCGCTATCGGCGCTAATCGTAATCGGAAGTTGTTCTTGCATAGTCGCTGCTGCCTTTGTCATTTCGTCTGCCGTCATTAGGTCTGACTCTATTTATAAGCTAGATTTTGCTAGCTGTTTTTACTCGATGCAACCATCAACGGTTCTAAACCCCAGCCAATAAAAAAGCGACCAAAAGGTCGCTTTTTCAATTCTATAACTACCGGAAACCACCAAACTCACAGTTTCCGTAATTGCGTCGCTGGCGATGCTAATGCAAGGCGAACCGAAGGCTCTAGCCCGGAGTTGACTCCAGTCAATGAGGACTGGAGCCGAGGTTCAACGTAGCAGTAGCAAGCCCAAGCAGCAATTGGTTACTGATAATAAAGTTTGTGACTAGAGGCTCTGACTTTTTTAAACAATTTAAGCTTCAATTTTTAATAAAGTTTGTGACTTGATGGGGTAACTTAAATAAAATCAATATTTTTACTTAATAAAGTTTGTGACCGGAACATCTAAATTCAGGTTTAAGATCGTTTTTGTTTAAAGTCTAAGTATCTAAATGTCTAGATTGATTTATGAGCAAAAGCAACATATCTACAATCTATTGGCAATCCTGTTTCTGGGTGTTCCGTAGTTAAGTTTGGGTCTCCATACCCCTGGTGTTTCAGCGAGCTAAGCAGCTTGTTTCCTAATTGGCATGCCTTGGTATCTTACGCACCATCGGCTGAGACCTGAGCTATACGTCTTCTCAACTGGTTGAGCAATGTGGTGAACACTTCATTATCGGCAACGTTTACCAAGGTGACTTATGCTGACACAACTTCATGCGTACTACTATCAACCGCGAGGTGTAGCTTACGCCAGATACAACGCTTTGCTTTACCATGCTTACGTGTTTTACATTCACCTTCACCGTAAACTTTGCGGCCTGTTGAATCAATGACAACATGTGCCACAGGACCATTACTCTTTGCCTGATACTTGATTTCAACAGTCTTAGATCGCTTACTTATACAGCTGTAACTCAGGGAGGTCAGTGGCACATCCATAAGCTGGAATACAGAGTTGGTAAAGCCTTCGAGTGCTCGCAGTGACAAGTTTAATACGCCTTTAACAACCAATGCAGTCTCAATAGCAGTATCGGAGTAAATATATCCTCGATCACGACGGCCATGGTGTTCAATACCTCGCCAAGACTTAATGGCTTGCTCATCAATCCAGAACGTCAGAGAGCCACGATTGACTAGTGCTTTGTTGTACTGAGACCAGTTGGTTATTTTATGCTTAGACTTTCCCATTTTGCTGCTCCGCGTAGCTATCTTAGGAGATCAGATCACGCTAATGGCAAAAGGTCCATTCTATTTAGGAAACAAGGCCTAGCGAGGGCTAGGCCTTAATTAATGTCTTGCTTGTTATAAACATTAAAATCGCTCCAAAGCGTAGCGCCAATAAAATTAACGCCATCAATCAGGATATGTACATTTGTGCTTTGAGTAAACCGGATGAACTCACCTTCAAGTTGCTTCATACTAGCGCGGCAATAGTATTCATGATTACCAAGGATATAAATAACTGGCTGCTTAAAATAAGTTAATGCCCATTTAACACCTTGCGTACCGACATGAAGATCGTCAGCTAAAACAACCACATCAGCATTAGTTTCTGGTGGAATTCAATTTTCCACCAGCAAAAGTTCTGTTATAGGCCTTGGCAAGCTATCAATCTATTCTCCGAATAGTGCCCTAGCGACCACCTCCCAATCTGGATATTGGCTTGAACCAAACTGCCAAAGCTCACCTTGGAATGACCCTTGGCCTTTCCCTGTAACATTGTCATCGATAAGCACATCACCTTGTAGCAAGCCCTTGTTTGGAATGATGATTAGACGCTTTACAAACTCCATGCCTAAATTCTCCTCAACCCAAATTCGTTTCTCGGCATAGCACAGTGGATTCTTGAGGCTAGGTGCTGTTGCAATATAGGGCTCGATATCAGGATGGGCTAGCATCTGTTTCATCACTGCGATGCCACCTCCCATTGCCTCTAGGTTAGCAAAGAAGCCCCATTCCGCTTGCGGATAGGCTTGCTGCGGCGTTTGTGATTTTTTGGCCTCAATTGCTTGAGTGTACTTCACAAGTACATCATCCATATCGATATAGATAATTCTGGTCATTATTTATCTCCAGGTTTATTCTTTTGGGATCTTAATTGTCTTGGTATCTCCGAGGGAAGATTATTATAAAGCCAGTTCTTATCATGCTTAAATAACCCTGGTAAGCCCCTAGTTTTCCAGACACTTTCTAAGTTCTCATAATACTGCTTTTCAAAAAAGCATTGGAGACAGTCCGTTATTACTACCATGATGTCGCACAAGTTTGTACTTTTGCCAATATCCTTTAGCTCATTTAAGCTCTTACACTCTTCCATTTGCGAGCTAATTCTCGACTGTACATTTATTAACAGAATCATGACCAATAGGCTCTATGTCTCGTGTGCCTTCAGGCTCTACAAGACTTTGAATCATCTGATTATATGCACGCTGTCGAAGTTGTAGCGTTAGCATTATTGAACAAAAGATCAGAAACCCAAAACCCAAAATTGAAGTCACAGCGTTACCAAAACCAACCATACCCCAAGAAAGTAAACACAAAGCACTGAATATCGTGATACTTAGTCGAGTAAACCATACATCAAAGAATCTAAAGATCGGATTTTTAGCTATTTTAGTCAATTGGAACTCTCCATTCGCATAAGAAACAATTCCAGGAGTTTTCTGCAATGCATAAATGATTATTGAACATTGATCATGCTTAATAAGCTCTACTATATCCCTATAGCTCATCCTTAATCCGTGAATTAGTCGAAATAACTCAGTAACAGAATGAATGCTTTCCCGAGTAACAGCTTCTTCAAATTTCTCAAGAAGTTCGGCCTTTATCTTTCGAGTCTGACCAAAATTAAAGAAAACTAAGGCCACCGTACCGAGAGCGGATACTAAACTAAAAGCCAATTTTGAGAGCGTATCAAAATCCATTTCAATCCTTAAAATCATTTATTGTTTAATTGGGTAAGCTATTCAATTTCAATGAACTAAAATAATAATCACTCGCGGTGGTAACGCAAAAAAAGCAATTACACTCCTATGCCTAGAGGTGATTTTCATAGCCTGGAGCCAATATTTTTTGCCTAAATAACAAAATCACTTCATTATTCTTCAACCATAAATGGTAATGCTTGCCTTTCTGTAGCTTGTTCTTAGGTGAACAATCTACATTCCAATGTCTAAGGAAATAGCCCATTAGCGCAGCCCTGACTGTCACTCTATGCTCTCCATCTTGCATGGCATAATCCAATTCAATTGGGGCTGGGTGATCTAGCGAAGGATGAGGTACCAAAACTAACCTGACCTCAGAATTCCATTCGGAATCATTAGCTTTAGATTCATAGCTTTCAGCCTTACTTTCGATCTCTTTTACACTGAGTAATCGTGTTATAACAAAATCAGAGAATACTTCGTTTTCTCTGTCGTAAGCTCTGAAATGCCACCTCTCGCCGTTATTCACAACTGAGTGCGGCACGACAACCGCCTTTCGTCTACCCGATTTTATAGAATCATATTCAATTTCAACCGGATAACCTTTAACCATTGCTCGTGTTACTGCTGAAACAACATCTGTTTTCGGCTTTGTCATCACTTCAAGTGTTTCAAAACTAAACAAAGAGTCATTAGCCTTCTTGATAAGACTCTGCCTATTACCGGTTAACTCTAATAAAGCAGCATTAACATCTATTGAAAACTGATGAATAAAGGCCTTCGCACTATATACGTACGCCTTTGACTTATTGCAGTAAAGAGTATTGCCAGGATTACGAGCTTGATAATCAACCAAATCTCTCGTAGCAGCAGCATCACTAATCTGAAACCTTTCCTTAAGTCTCTTTCGAGTAATAATTCCCGTGAAAGATAGATTGAGTTCAATAAATGCTAATCGCTCTTGCCGATTTATTGGTAGTGAGTCCATATTATTGCCCCTACTCTTATGTATTTTGATTATAAAACTAGCACTTCAATCAAAATATAACAACCTCAAAATGAGGTGGCGATCAAAATAACAACACCAAAATGCTTGCGTCTGTTTTTTCACCTGGTTATAATGTCTGCACTAGAAGCACAATATGGTGTACTAGTTAAATCAAGTAGGCACTATATGTGCTTAAAAAGGAGATTAGCCATGGCAGTAAACAAGCCCTACGGGGACAACGCTCGAATAGGAGCGGTGCGACAACGCTCACAGGTATTTAACCCACAAACCCAACTATGGACAAAAAGGGATTCCGAAACAGGACAGTTTATGAGTGTGAAAAAAACAGGAGGCGTCTACAAAGGTGTTACCAAAGAAAAGTAAAAAGGCTTCAGCTATGGAAATAGCAGAAGCCTTTTTAGTATTGAGCTGGTGATAAGTATTGCTACCAACAATAATTATCGACTCTATACTGGGAGGTCTCAAGTCAGTAATTAACCTAAGGACCAACGTTACAGTTATATCCTACAGGTTAGATGCTTCCAACTCAATACGCCAGAGATCCCTCCTTTATATTTCTTGGAGACGACTATTATGTCTGGTTCTAAAGTTGTAAGAGTTTGTTCATATATGCGATACCGTGCAGGCCAGTGGGAGAGTGTGTGCTCACACTTTCGCTCACTACCCAACTAGGTATCTATAGCACAAATTAAGCCGTTAACTCTATATTAGAGTCAACGGCTTTCATCATTTTCTGAGAGTCTAGATAAGCTGAAAAGCCTTTATAAAATTCTTTGGGTGCTGATGAAATCGAATGTGCCCTGGAGCATTCAGTCTACGCTTTTTTTGAGTAAACGGGCGAGTGATATAGCCCCAGCTTCCTACCCTAGAAAAATAGATCACGTAATCTATTTTTACATCGCCCCACTTGTTTTCAACTTCAATACATTCATCATTAGTTTCAACGGATTTGATCTGTATTCGATAAAAATAGGAGCCGTCAGAAATGACAATGTCGGTCTTTTGACCATGGTCAATCATAGGCATAAAGACGTCCCAACCATCGTTGAGAAGCCAACTTGCGGCGAGAGTTTCATAAGAAAGGCTTTTGTAATGTTTTATCGCACTTGATGGAGGAGTGGCATTTTTTATAGGCATAGCAGTATCCAATATAAAATTGATGCCGTATGTCAGCCAGTGGCCTACTGAATACGAACCGGATTAGCGTTACTGCTTAATCCCCAATTTAATATCACTATACTGCTGCTTGCATGTATCGAGTTGTAAGGGCTGCCGGCCCTGACATTGTCCAGTATTGGATCCCGTCATAAATACAACTATCAGGCCCGTATGAGCCGTGAAATATATGAATTTTCAATTTAGTGGATTAATACAAGACTGTCAACTCCACGATAAATAAGCGTTGAATCATCCAATAAACCTACCGAACACGACTCAATTAAAACCAACAAGCCTATGATTCGTCAATAATATTTTGACTAGTTCAGGCTGCATGTATTGGTACACATCTTCAATATTAAGCACTTCAACTTTATCTAAAAAACTCTTACCTGCATATTCGGAGATAATCTCTACATGTGCAGCTTCCATGACAAAAACTCTATCAGCCCAATTCAAGAGCGCTATAGTGCAGAGCGTACTATTGTTCTTAGCACAATACTTTTCACTAAGTCCTGCGGATTTAAATTCATCTCTAGTATTGCGAGCACTAAAGTAATCTTCTGCTGTTCTTGAGCGATGCACATTTGCCGTGCATAGAAATAAAATATGCATCATAACTTAAGAGAAATCCCCTGTTTTCATACGCTCTAACATACCAATGACGGTATCCACCCCGTCTTTGGTTCTCAACAATGCTCTAGGTGTTGCACCGCCCAATGGTCTTTTGGGCTTATTTAACCACGCTTCTATACATGCATCGTCATCATTAAAAACATCTTCCAGCATATCTAAGACCGCTTTAGGGATAACAGCCTCAAACTGATCCCCCGCTGTTTTTTTAACATAAACAGTAACTCCTTTGTTGTCACCGATGACGCCAGTGAAGAAATCATTACCATGTCTTTCAAGCTTCATTTTATCTTCCTCAACGCCTTTAAAAATTGTCAGTAATAATTCAGCCAACGCAGAGCAATTGAACGTTCGACAGTCCCTCTTAAGCCTTTACCTGACAGTACGTAACATGTATTCGCCGTGACAAATAAGCCAGGGTGAACATACTGCTCTAGCGCTGAAGATAGTATCCAGTCGTCTTGAATACTTGGAGAAGCACTTATAATGTCTTCAGCGAATAGCATAGCTTCAACACTAAGCCCATTTTTACGCGTTCCACTTGACTCAAAATCTATCCAAAACCACTCCTGAACCACTACGATTCGCTTACCACAGAAGTAATACAAAGCATCATCAACTCTCTGGTTTAGCTCAGAGGCTTCGCACCCTTTATCTGTATCTACATCAACAGGTAAAGTCTGAATATATCGCTTCAATTCCGTTTTATTCAGCACTTATTTCCTCCCCCAATATTTTGCTGGTTGCTTGGCTGGTAATATTCGATAAAGCCAAGCCTTATCGTACCTAAACAACCATGTGTAGTCGGTTCGCACAGTTTGCTGCAATGAGCTTCGAGTACAATGAGGTTGTTTACGCATAGCGATAATTAATTTAGCTCGATGAAAGTGACATTTACGCATAAATCGCACCTTTCTTCGATGTTCTACCACTGTAGGATGCTGCGATAAAATTTGTTCTACCGCTCCCACTGAGCAACTCATTAAAATGGCAATCTCTTGTGTTGATTTGAGCCTTTTAAGACCTTGCAAGATAAGCTCTCGCTCCATTGCAAACAGCTTTTGTTCACGGCGCTGAATACTAACGTTATGACTAACAGCTATTTGCTTCACTTTCCCAATACTTAAACCACTTTCGTGGCATGATTGACGTAAACTACTGCCAGCTTTAAGCGCTGCTAGTGCTAGCTCCATCTTCACTTGCTTATCAATTTTATTTCGGTGAACTTTATTGCTCATGGCTTGATTACTGATAATGCTTTTGTGGAAATGAACTAGCTCTCCTATTGATTCAAATATCATTCCTATCATTAGTAGGTGCTTTAAAGGATGGTGGTGAGCACTTGCTTGATAGAACAAACAAGTAGGATAGGTGTGGCCATCTCCTAGCTCAAAAATATGAGCAATGGTCTCTTCCTGAAGCACCAGCCCCCAGTATTCTTCTAAAGAAACACGCAGTTCGGCTTGATGTATATTCAACCTTTCTGACGCCAGCCCCATTTCTAATAGCCGGTGGCGATATATCATCGCCATGACTTCCCCCTCGAATAGTGGTGGTTGGAACGAAAGAAGCTCAATACTCAAATGGGCCAACTTTAAAGCCCTTGGGCTAGCACAAATCAAATCCTCTTTCACAACGGTTTGAGGTGGCCTTAATAGGCCTCTGCGGTACTTTTTAACTCCCTTTAAATTAAGACCATGCGTAACGCATGAAGATAAGCCAGGCAACTGATGGGCAACATGCCAATATGCGATACCCCATTGATTAATGTCGTCCTCAACACATCCAGGGCAAAAATTTAAGTAGCGGCTCTCCTTTATCCGACCGGCTATTAATGACATTTTTGAGTATGTAGATTGAGTCTCGCCGGAATGCATATCCTTGAGCGTTGAACAATACAAACTATCATTACAGAAATGCCTAAAATAGGGCACCTGAGTATGTGTATTGATAAGTATTGTTTCACTAATCGACGCTTGATGTGCCAGAGCCACTACATAGCTCGGAAATAATGAATCTAGCTGTTTACTGTGTGAACCGAGCATACGCTCAAGTATGAGGTTTATGCTTGGCGAGGGAGTACTGTACACCCAGCGAGACAGCCAACTGTATAGCGTCTCGTCAGCAAACAGTTCAGGGCAATACTGTACTTGGCTAGACTCTATCATTAGTCTATTCCACGACTCGTTTTGTTAGCTCATGCTCCAGCTCAAGAGACTTGAGCATTAATAACAAACTAATAGGAGGCACCTGTGACCCCCTGTAAACCGTAGTGACGATGTTAAGTAGTTTCTGCCCTTGCTTAAAAACCGCTTCTCGTTCACGAGTAAAATATGCAGGAATGAGACTATCTTCGATGCTTTGGACAAACTTCAGCTGTATTTCACCCACCTCTTTACGTAAAGCCAAACTGGTATTACTTGGCAATGACTGATAACCAATCTTACTCTTCATTAATTCAGTCAAACTCTCAAAACTCAACTCCGATTGCAGCCCCTGCAACCTAATGCTGACCGCATCAAGCCAATGAGATGTTGGCGATGTCAAAACTACCGGAGGTGTAATTGCTTCTTCGCACTCCAAACACCGACCATTTTCAGGCGGCAGCCAATGCCGCTGAAAAAACAAATATTGAAAATCACAATGCTGACAAGAAGATATTAAGGGGACTTGATGCTTATAGCATCGCAACATCGTAGGTATTTGGTGATAAGTATGCCAATAGGTTATTCCATATTTATCAAAGTCCTCTTTTGCACATTCATTACACCAACGCCAATGGTGAGCAGCCTTTATATTATTTTGTAGCCCAGGTAACACCTTGAGGTTAGCTTGCTCAATTACATCGCTGTCTAGTAACCTATCCTGTACCTCGGTAGGTAAGAAAGTCAGGTAATACGGTACTAATGTGTGTTCATAGATGACTCTATGTATGCCAATCGTATCCTGATAATGTTTAGCCAAATCAGCATACAATGGTCGCCATATTGCCGCAGGAGTGAGTATTGTTAAGTTATTAGACACTCGTTTACACGTCATCAAAAAATCATTTCTGCCCGTTGTATCAAACCAGCGAGCTAACACACTGAATATATGTTCGTTTTCAAAGGGAGCGGGTAGTTCGACATTATTCATCCTCCGCTCCAAATCCTGATTGGAATGCCCCAAAGCTTTTATCTAATTCTAAATGGCCAATACCCTCTACAGGTGCATCGGCTGACTTAACGACTGTTGGTAAAACCACCTTAGGCGCTACACCAGACTTAGTAGCATGGTCATTAGATGGAGAGGAAATCTCAGCGACACTGGACTTATTGTTCAAAGGTTTCTCTAAGCCCCCACCTTGCTCATTTCTAAGCGAGATAAGTGCAGGCTCTATCAAATGAAACTGATTCTTGAACACTCGGTTTAACAATTGAATATCGAAGGTTGTATGGTAGCTTTTAGCTTTATCGGGATTTTGCAAAAGTGATTGCAGAGTTTCGTGATGCATATGTGCAAGGCGAGTCATGATAGCGGTTAACCCACAAGTTAACTTATGAAATACGCGTTTAAATTCAGCGGTGTCATCAGGTAAGTCTCCATAAGCAAGACTAGGTAAAAATAACACATCGAATAACTGGTTAAAGTACTCAGAATGTTGTGAATGGGTTGAGAATTTAAACTCTCGATCATTAAGCATTCGCCTTACCGTAGTAAGATCGTGACCAAGCCTGTGATCACTTGATTTTAAAGTATCGAACAGCTCAACACCTTGTTGTGTCGAACTCTGAATAATGGGTATACCTATTTTGTTGAATAACGTTTCAAGAATTTGCAATGACGGACTGTCTTTTATCTTTTTATATCCGAGCATAAATTGAAGCTCATCAATATGTACTAGCCCTAAGCAATGCGTAGACGCTACGTTTTGCATTGCCGCCAATAATTTATCAACAGAGAACTTCCCATGGTCGCTCCACTCTGCGGTGTATTTAGTTCCCAGCGCAGCATCAACAGCTCTGAAAAAGTTGGCGGTCATTGCTTTCGGAGAACCATTTGGAGGTAAATCAAACGATACCCAAACAAGCTGTGTTTTCTTGAAATGCTCTCCCTGATATAGCGTGTGTTTTATCGCTTGGGGGATCTGACTCAAGGTTCTTCGAATTGCAGTTGTTTTACCCGAACCTGATTCACCGTACACCAAGGCAGATGGAGCAGTTGAAGGCCCATGAATACCACTATTACCATGAGTAAAAACCTGGCCTTTTCGCATAGCGTCAGCAACCTGTCCATTGAACATGCGCATATCTTTTGACAATGGATTTCGATGAAAGTAGCCATACAAAATCATACTTATCATTTTGCTATAAAGCCCCCAAGTCTGAGGAACCGGTATATGTATTTCGGTTAATTGCCGTAATTGTGTTTGTTGATAAATAGCCGGCAACTCCCAAAAGTCAGGTTGAATAACAGGAATAACGGTCAATCTTTCAATAAAACGTTTTCGATTCAGCTCTATATGAATCGCTTCACACAATGGATTGTTATTTAAATTTTCATCCAAATGGGTTTGATACTCAGCATTGATTATCATCACACACTCCTATTCGTACATTTCATTGTCTAAGTCATCGAGCTGGCCAATGTTTGTAGTAAAAGAGTCATCCTTGTTACCGTTCATTAAGGCTTCTTGCGCTTCAATCGCGTGCTTCAACTGCTGCATCGCTTTGAACTGCGCTTGTCGTTCCTTAACTCTGGGCTGCATGCTGATCCGAGTATTCTCCTTAACACCTTGGAGTAGCTCTTCATTTATCAACTTCAATTGCTCAGTAAGCTGCTGTTTAAACACTCTAAGTTTTTTAGCATTTAGGCGGTTTTTATGTCGCTTATCTTTAAACTGTTCAAGCAAGTGCAATACAGGCTCCCAATGTTGCCCAACAAAGGGGCTCTCATCGTTTACATTTTTCAAGTCAAACGCGACATATTGATTAGAATCAGTCTTATGCCAGATATTGGAGGTCCAATCTTTTGGGCGTTTAATGGGTATTTTGAAAGGTTTGTCATGCTTAGCTTTGCTAAACCAACCCGCCTTTTTAGCGTAACCAGAGTAATAAACTAAGCCCTTAAAATAGATACCATCAGCTCGAACGGTAGCTTCTTCCTCTGGTAAAAACGCCCAACGAAGTCTTCCAGCATCTTCTAAACGGCCATCACGCCCACCGTTCATCTCTTGCTTTAAGCTATGTAAATACAATGCGTTTGGAGTGATATCGATGTTTGTGCGAATGGCATTAATATCTAAGCGATGAAGCCGGTCAGCAGTATTGTTATGCAAAATGATTGATTGAATGATCTCAGCAATTAGTGAGTCGTAATCCCAAAAAGCTCGGTTTGACGCATGCTGTTCCCCACGTTGTGCAGCTTCAGGAATAGCACCAGCAGTAAAATGGATTGATTCATTGTTGATGCAATTGAACTTGCTCTCGACAGTCCCCTTTGCATCGCCTCGAAAAACAGCTGTAAAGTTATATCCTCGAATACCAAGTTCAGACTGTAGTACTGACAAAATGATCTTATCGGGATGCTCCGTGCCATTATCGACGGTAACTTGAACTGGAATATGATGAGCAGGCCAGTCTCTTTCTGATATCGAAACGCCATAGCGTGCAGAGAACGTAACTTTACAAGAGCAGGCATTCAATAAAGCTTGAGATGCCCCTTCCCAATTAGGCCCATCAAACCCTAAATAAAAGCCCACAATCATTGTGGAATACACATCAATGACAAAATACAACACCGGACGCCCCATACTGTATTGCCCTGATACGTCGAAAGGGTAACGAACATACAAATCAAGCACGGTAGCATCAATTTCATAACGATAAGTTGCACCAATAACACCATCATGTGCAGCCCCTTGCCTATCAGCAAAGTCTTTCTCATACGATATTTGCCCATGACGTATTTGCAGATAAAGTTTCTTATCTACGATGCTTTTCAGGTGATAACGGATTTGTTCTTGTGAAAGAGACTGGGTTTCCTCAAATGGTATTCGGGTTTCATGCGTTGTATTTTCAATATTTCTTTCTACGACCGATGTTTCATATTGATATTGGTAGAGCTCTATCGCCTTCTTGAACGTGAATTTTGGAAACCATTTCTTACCGTCTTTAGACTTCATATACGCAACAATTTTACTGAGCTGTGCCTTATGGAGTTGCGTTATACCAATGCTTTTTGAGCGACTAGTGGTGTTATTAGCGCCTCCTCTGCCACGCTTAACGTTATTGGCACCTGGACTCGCAGGGATTAGATAATTCCGGCCAATGTTCTTATTTTTGAAAGGTAATAACGCATTAACTTGGCACCCGAACACAATATAGCGATTTAATGCATTGTAATAGGCACCACGCGTCGTCCAAGCCATTTCAGGAAAGGTATCCATGTTTGACGTTAAAAGCGCTGTAATCTCTTCTGAGAGCCCTCCACGATATAAGTATTGAGCAATCAAAGCTTCTGATGTCAGTGGCTCAATTAAAGCAAACTTCTTGTCCCGCTTTTCAAGCCATTTGTCTCGATTCATGCCTATTAGCACTTTATCACTGTATGACATCTCTGCTGGAAGCTGATGTTGCGATGACGAAGCAGAGTTTTTCTTCAACAAAGTATGCAACTCGTCAAAGGAATAAATGTCCGGCTTTGCAATATTAATTGCTATGTCAGCTATGTTCATATCAGCTACAGCCGCTTGCTGACAGGCATGACTCACGTGGCATACCCGCAGCGCAAGACCTTGTTTTTCATCAACGATATATTGACCAACGTAAATCATAGAGACAGCTCCACAGGGCGAAAAACTCGAATGTATTGGTCGGTTTTAATAGGAAGGAAATGATACAGACAAGCATATTGAAACAAGCTTTGAACACGTTGAAATGGTGTGTTCAGTTTTTGTTCTAACGTTTTAAAGTGCTGCTGAAGCTCTGCTCGGGGAGTGTTAACCCAACTATCGATAAAAGCGATACCAAACGCCTCAACCTCTCCCAGGGTTGTTTTTAAGTCGTGTGCCAATTCAAAGTAATCAAAATTCCAAGCTTCCGGCTTAGTTGCATCACGCTCAGTAATCACACGGTATTGAACCCCTCTGCGCAACCAATATTGACGCTCTATCTCGAATTTTTGCCAAGTCCGCATCTTAATCTTTTCGACTGCTCCATCTTCGCTCGCTTTATAGATTTGGTCCCAGTATTTAAACGTATAGGCAACTCGGTATAGGCTCTGGTCTTTACGTCGATAAGTTGCCACAAAATCTGTGGTCATGACGTAGGCGAGGTTCGTTTTCCAGTTACGCGGGTGGATAAGATTTAGCTCTACAGCGATATCCAAAGTTTCATCGATATCTAAAGCAAACTGCTCTTCAACAATTACCGTACTGGGCTTTGATATGAGTTTTTTGTAAGCCCGAGACTCTCCGTCTGACAGAAGATGAACTTGTCGCTTTTGCTTAGGGCAAAATAGCCAATGCCTTCGACCAATTTTATTAACGTCTCGAACTGTAAGGTAGGGTTTGTATTGACCAGAAAGCACTATGCCCTTCTTCCAAGCATTGAATTTTTTGATAGTCTTTTCGGAGATACTAATTTGAGTTTTGGCCATCACTGCTTTCCGTTTCAAAAGAAGTAGCGTAGCAAAACGAACCTAATCCTGGCAGTCTACAAAAACAACCAAGCACCTGATATAATTAAGGAAAATACATACTATACCAATAAATAATTTAAATGCGGTTATGGAAATAACTCCATATTAAAAAATCAAAATCAGCCTATTCATACTAAGCCTTTCTAAAGACAGAACTTTAAAAAATCCTGCCTCACTTACTATTTCAGTAGCTATTCGAATTGGCAAAAAATCTATGATTTCGGCTTAGTCGTTCAGACAAACCTAATCGATGAAAATAATTTCAATTATTTTTGGTAAGGGAGGAATTTAGCGAGTAACAATGAAGATTTAGCTGGGTTTTATGGTCTGTAGAAAAAATATAGGCACATTTTTTGAGGGATAAAAACGCTAGCCTTGAGCATCTGTCAATTATTAGCCCTAAATCAAAAAGGGACAAAAGTAATTTAGACTTCTATTCAAAATTGTGCAGTTTAGAAAATATATGACTGCTAAATGAGAAATAGCTAAGTATCCAATTAACCCTTTCCCCCAAAAAAGAAAAAGCCAGAGTCAAATTAAAGATGTTGCAGGTCTAATTAAATAGTGAACTATGATACCGTTGGATTTTAATGTTAAAGGTCTTTTTATCTATTACGGCGACCTGAAGCTTTTCGATCAATCCTAACTCCTTAAGCACCCTTAGCAACTCACCTCTACTAATACACTCCATTCTCTGCCCTACCGTTATGGACCTTATGCTAGACGGGCTGTAAAACAACTTATTACTTAAAGCAACTAAACGGTGCTCTTGCTCATACTTCCATTCGCTACACTTCTTAAGTAAAACTTTAGAAATTCCACCTTCTCGCAGACTTGCGTATTCAACCATTAACTCTATTGCATCGACACCAGTAAGACCTGAATAATCGACTTCACCACCTTGGATATCTTCATTATTAAGTTCTTCTAAGCTTAAATCAAGAGCTTCACCATCAAACTCAATAGCCATACCTCTTAGCCCATTCGCATAGTGAGACCACATAAGCTTATTTTCAAGCACTTTATTACTCTTCCAGTCTTTATTAAAGCAGCAAATACAACTTTTTATTTTAATATCACTTAAGGTTTCAGTTAAAGAAGACTCTATAGATCTACTGACTTTGACTTTTTGTTGAAATACTTCAACAGGCTGAAGTTTAGAGATGTCATGCTCAGGCTTTAGTTTTTGTACCGCACCTCCCTTTCTTTTAGAGGCAGCTAATAGCAAAACCTCTAACTCACTATCAGCTATATCTTCAGGTCTCCTAAATTCTAGTTGCTCTATATACAACCCCTCAAAGGGATCATTGAAGTCGCATACCCTACTAAACCAAAGGTACGAACTGGCTAAAGCGTCAATATCACGATTTAAGCTTGTTCCTTTGCTGAATTCGCTACAGCTAAAAAATCGATAAAGACTTGTCATGTTCAATTCTTTCCTTCAGAGATAATGAATAATCATTACTTACCATTGTGTGGTAACCCTTAACTTTCAAGTTACTCTCTAACGCATTTTGCGTACAAGGGTACGCTAGAGCCTTTGCTCTTGCCCACCAAATTGAGATTAATAAAAGTAGGTCAAAACATCACAAGAAAATGAAAGACGGCTCCTTACCCTACTGTAATCCTGCAATATTTAACATTCTTCTTTCATGCTTTTTACTTCTGTTTTAATACAAGGTTGCCCTTCTGCTAAAGCAGCTTGCATCCAATATTTTATTGACAGTTTACCAATATTTTCATTTTCAGATGGCTCATAATTAACTTTAACAAACTGTCTTTTCATAACCTCACCAATTTCAATAGATTCGAATAAATCTTTAGTTGTCAGTAAGCTAAAGTTAACATCCGAAAAAGAAATGTTATATACAATAATATTGCCGATATGACAGATATAATTCCGTCCAAAACCATCGACAAACGAAATATCAAATTTGTCGGATAAATTTTGCGTATACTTTGCTTGTCGAAGAAATCGCTTTAACTCCAATCCCCCTGAGAATAAAACAGGATTTAAAATATTTTTGCTTAACTCTGAAATGTCAATGATATTATCTTCTACATTGGCATAGATCTTTGAATCAGAAACGTTGTAGCGCAGTAGCTTCCTTAGTATATTAAGTTTAATGTTTCTCTCTGTTGATTCTTTTAGCCAATCTTTCTCGTTAATAGCTCTATTGGTATCAATGCTTTTAGCAACTTTTTCTTTCAAATACCCCTGTATATTTAATGTGCATAAATTTTTATCTACGGGAGTAGCATTAAAACTAACAGATTTAAATAGGTTCATAGGGAATTCCAAGTTATGGTCTTCGTCTGTAAAAGCCTCGGAACAAATCAACCCAAATTTTGTTAGAATATCTTCGTCAATTTCCGCATCTTTAACTATGTCATTCTGTTGTTGGTTTATTTGCTCAATAATCTGTTGAACTGAAAATTTAAAGTTATCAAGATTACTATCAAACTCTTCTCTAGATATAAGAAATGGCTCTTTGACTTCATCAGATAATTTAAGCCAATCTTCTAAGTCACGAACAAGAGATTTTTGATCCTGATGGCGAAATGCATCCGAAAAAATGATATCGAACCATTTACGTTCAAGTTGCCATCGGCTCTTAGAAAATGAAACGGTAATTTCAACATAAGCACTATTCATACTATGAGGATTGTTTCGTCCCCAGCCTGAGTAGGTACGTCCTGATACTCTTCGTTTTTCATTAACTCGCCCAAAGGATTCAAGAACTTTTGAAAGCCATGAGCCGTAGGTACTACCATCATAATTGGGGTAATCTCTATGCCTAATATACGCTCCAAGGATGTCGTTAGCATTAGATACAGATTTAGTTCTGCCACCAATTGAACCTGTTGGGTGGATTGAAGCTCCAGAAATTAGTGCTCTAATGTATTGTCTTATTCTATCGTCATCGTTCAAGTTAGGCTTGAGCAGAATGTAGCAAGCTGTAATAATCCTCAGGTCAAACGCAGCGTTCATGAGTGCGATATTGAAAGCAGGTTGAAGCTTGAATTCATTACCATTCAAAGCAGTAATCCATGACGGTCCATCGAAGTTTTCAAACAACATGCCATGGGTCACCAATTCTGAGTGCCATGCATATTCTTCATATCCATGACCATAGTTATCTACAGAAAGCTTGTCGAACCAGTTGTTTAACATGTCAACTCCCCAACCAGCAGCTTCAACATTGTTATACCTCAATGCAGATACTGCTGTATGAGCAGTAAACTCTAAGTGTGCAAGATACAGTGGTACTGAATCAGTAAAATTATCAAGCCGCTTGCTTCTTGGTTCAATGTAATCGAGCCAAGACTCCCATGAACCGACAAAATCAAAAAGTACGTCTTCATATTTGTTAGCTACACGTATATCTGGTGAAGAAGAGTTATATGAACGCCATTCCATCAATAATGGCCAAGTAAAGTAACTACCTTGGATCAATGAAAATCCCTCATGCTTAACTAACCTTTCTCGACCTGAAAATATTCGCTTATGCAAATAAATGACTTCGTCAAAGTATTCAATGTTGTCAGATATTAGTTCAACAGCAGCTTTTGCAATTTGATAATATTCCGCCAAAATTTCATCAAGATAGCTTCTACTGAAAAAACTAGCCGTTGGCAGCAATAACCAGTTGTCGTCTTCTCTATTATCATTTAGGAAACTTAAAGCTGAAGCTATCTCGATGTGCCATTTCACGATGTTTTGTAAAGCATATTTGAATTCTACGGCGTTCTTTTCTCGAATCGAGTCATTCGCTGAGCCAACTAAGCCTAGCATCATGGATGTCAAGCTCTTATCATGTCCGCCTTCGTTTTTATTAGTCGAAAAACTAAATTTAATCAGCACCTTAGACAACCAGCCTAGATCAAAATCAGTATATCTAACAACTACGAGACCTTTTTCATTTTCTCTAGTCCAAATAGGCTGTAGTACTAATTCTGGCTTAGCATTAGGATCTAAACAGAGCCAGCTAAAACCTTTTTTCGAAACTAGCCACTTTCCGAAACTCTGGCAATTGAACCAACTAACTACTTTGAGTTTCTTAACTTGGTAACGAATTACCGCATTGATGATTGCAAAGTAGACATTAGTAACGTGAATTGGAGAAGCTGAAGGGACAATAATTTCGTTGTACTTATCATCAGAAAACTTATATGTGTTAACTTTCAGTACGTTTTCATCTGGGTTAGCCAGAATATTATTCTGCAAAGAGTTCAGTAATAATAGCTCATGAATTCTTTGCCTAATATCTGTCTCACACAGTTCATGGATAGTGAATCGAACAACTAACCCGTCACGTTTCGTTTCATCTAGCATCAAAAATGTGGTAGTAAAAAACCAACTAGTTAATAGAATATTAAGGATCAACCATAGAGCTGTAGTTATACAAATAGCTAGATAAGTTGACGGTTCCATACTTGCGCTGAGGAAATAACCTACAACTATAAAAATAGACAAAAATAAACCACTCAGGCCAGCAAACATAAAGCCAGAGTACATCTGATAAATAGGGAACAGTGTTTTCTTGCCTGACTTATTCTGAAAAATCACACCAATCAAACCAATAACAAGGGGATACACCACGCCCACTATGGTTAGCTGCCCAGCAAGAAAACCTCCTTGCCAGTCGATTAATTTTTCCCAGTGAGGGAAATACTCATTAGCAAATGGAGTTATTTCTTCTTTCCAGAGCAATAAATTAGTAACAAGTAAAATAGCTAAGGCGCAGGAGAGAAGAATGTAATAACTATGTCTTTGTGACCAGCGTAATATGTTGTGTTCTAAAAAGTTCCACTTGCTAGATAAAAACGCCTTGTTTTGGTAAAGAGTTTCATCAATGTTTTTATTTACATGATACTGAAGTGACTTCAATATTTTCTCTAAATTAACAAACATTTAAGTATCTCAAATAGCTGAAGGGAACACCTCTAAGTACAACTATTTTACTAGAAAGCAAATGTTAATCAATGATATACGTACATTTATGTTGTTTAGTGCTTATAATGGGAACTCAGGTTCAGATTTTTGCCTACCCATTAAAATATGTATGACAATAGTAGCTGCCTACTGAGAGACTTTTCTCTATTTCAAAATGATAAATCAACTATGGCCTACCAGGCTTGAAGAAGGACAAAGTGAGTTAGGGGCTGAGTTTCATCAGCAAAGCTAAATTAGCTCTAGAATTGAAGATATCGATCAATTCGCAAGGCTCTATCTATTGCAGAAACAGCAAGGCAGCTAGGCTTTCCCAGCTACCGTTAACAGACTTCAAAACACCTAATAGTGATCCGCTCCTCCGCCTAGATCTGTTAGTACAGTCATGAACTCATGGTTGTTTTTTAGGTAGTCAGCCGATGGGTAATCCATAAACTGCATACAGATCATTACAAGTCTCAGTTGAGAGAACTCGGTAAAGCTAATAAGTGTTTGAAACTGATTCGTCCTTATACTCTCATCAAACTGATTTGTATCACTGAGCCTTTCGGTAATCATTTTCACGATGTTATAGAAAACTCGAATCGTGTTATAGATGTGCTCGTCTTGATCAAGCTTCTCTAGCATTTCTTCTATTTCAGTATCTTGTGCATTGCGTTCACGAAAAGCTTCAATCCGATCTTCAAGCGCTCGTATAGCGCATACTCCTCCCAGAGATTTAACACCTTCCTCTTCCTTGAACTCCAATTTGAAATTTGCAAATGAAGCCCTCTGCGCTTCTATTAGCCCAAAGAAGTAGGTCTCAAATGATCTCAGCTGCTCATTTTTATGGTTCAGCTGCACCTCAACCCTAAGCTCTGTATTAGCTTGGTTCTGAAGATTTAGGGACTGAATCAACAATACCAAGGAGACAAAGCTAAGCAGTGGGCTAACAAGCCCATTAAAGAAACCACCAAAATCAACCCAATCAGAGGGCTGTTCTGAGATCTCATACCCCAGATTGAAATAAAACTGGAAGACATAAGAAGCAACGACTACAACCATCAATCCGATAGCTGCAATTGAATACCTATTAAGCATCGATAATACCTTCAACAATATATTTGATTACTCGGCCTGTGCTTGTAGTTTCCGTATGAACACGAAGATGTAGAGTTTCCCACTCTTCTCTTGGCTTACTGTTATTAGTATGCAAGTTTTTAGAAAAAGGCGCTTTAGATGCGACTTTAAGCTCTAGATACCTCTTCGTTGCAGGGAATCCAAATGCAACAGTTTCATCTGCACCTTGTATTTGAAGCCTACCATTGCCAGTATTGATATTAAGACGAGTTATACTTGCAGCAATGTCTCGTTTAGTTCTATCTGTTCGTGGTTTTAAAGTAGCATGTGTTGCACGGTCAACTTTAGCTAAGATAGTTTGTTTTTCTCTACTTTGTCTATACCTAAGCTTTACACCTTGATTAAAGTTATTAGATACAGTGTGCAAGTGATCAAGAGAGCTTGTTTGCAGTTGCTTAATTAACTTCTCTTCAAGTTCGACCCCAAGACCTTTCAGAACATTTTTAGCCTTTAGGGAAAGCTCAAGACTTTCTTGATAAAGAGCTTCATTTATAAAATAAGATATCAGTTCCGCAAATGCCTTCTTACCAATCTTATTGAATCGCTTCTGCACATCCACATCATAGATATCAATAGAGAATTGCTGACCAAAAGAGCCTCTAAAACTCTTTTTTAAGTTTGTTCGAACTTTGCTTTCACTCGATAGCCTCTCTGGCACTCGTTCTTCAAGAATTGTAGTTGCTATCTGTCTAGTGGCCTCAGACGCCCCTTTAAGTGTATCGAGTCCCGAATTCATATCTACAGAGTAGTCATCACTCGCCATCACAACATCAAAGTTGACGCTCATATACATTCCTAATGCGGTTAAATTGGTATGCATTCAGTATATACATGACAGCATTAATTAATAGTCATGACAGCAACTTACAGGTTTTTCGAACTGATTATTTTTGGCAGAGATAATTTACAAAACGGATTGTTTTACAATTATACGCTCGGGTTATTTATAGATTGTTAGAGCACCTACGTCTGACGTAAAAAGGATTCATTTAAAATGCGTTCTGGAGCACTTTCGAATTAGCCCTCCAAAGAGTTAAGCTAACGAACGTTAAGCTAACGAACGTTAAGCTAACGAACGTTAAGCTAACGAACGTTAGACTAACTCGGCGCCCCCCCTAGCAGCCCAAAAAAGTAAAACTGAGCTAAAAAAAAGCGAACCATTTTTGGTTCGCTTTTTAATGTCGTTATGAGCGTTTCGCTATCTAGCCAGTCACAATCTTAATTACGGTCACAAACTTAATTAAAATAGTCACAAACTTAATTAACACTCATCAGCAATTAAAAGATTACTCGTAGTCGGAGATTGGAGCGCATGAACACATTAGGTTACGGTCACCAAACACATCATCAATACGGTTAACCGTTGGCCAGAACTTGTTCAGCTTCACCGCTGCCGTTGGGAACACCGCTTCTTCACGCGTATATGGACGCTCATCAAACGCTGGGTCCATGATGTCAGCTAGGGTGTGCGGCGCGTTGTGTAGCGGGTTGTTGTCCGCTGGCCACTCGCCTGCTTCTACCTTGGCGATTTCGCCGCGAATAGACACCATTGCCTCGATGAATCTGTCTAGCTCAACCTTAGACTCTGATTCTGTTGGCTCAATCATCAAGGTTCCCGCCACTGGGAAGCTCATGGTTGGCGCGTGGAAACCATAGTCATTTAGACGCTTAGCGATATCCATTTCGGTCACGCCAGATGCTTCTTTAAGTGGACGCAAATCGATGATGCACTCGTGGGCAACACGGTCGTTACGGCCGGTATAAAGTACTGGGTAATGCGCCGACAGTTTCTTCATCATGTAGTTAGCATTAAGCAGTGCTACTTGCGTTGACTGACGTAGACCTTTTTTACCTAGCAACTTGATGTACATCCAAGTGATAGGCAAGATGCCTGCGCTACCAAATGGCGCGGCTGATACTGCGCCATTGTTGTCAGACTCAAGACCATGCTTAACCACCGCGTGACCGGATAGGAATGGCGCAAGGTGCTTTTTAACACCGATTGGGCCCATACCTGGTCCACCGCCGCCATGTGGGATAGCAAAGGTCTTGTGTAAGTTAAGGTGCGATACGTCTGCGCCGATAAAGCCTGGTGATGTTAGGCCTACCTGTGCGTTCATATTAGCGCCATCTAAGTAAACTTGACCGCCGTGATCATGGATCACATCGCAAATTTCAGCGATGGTCTCTTCGTACACGCCGTGCGTCGACGGGTAAGTGACCATGATGCACGATAGGTTGTCAGCCACTTCTGCCGCTTTGGCGCGAAGATCAGCCATGTCGATGTTGCCGGCTTTATCACAAGCCGTGACCACGATTTTCATGCCTGCAAGCTGCGCAGAAGCTGGGTTAGTACCGTGCGCCGATTGTGGGATTAGACAGATATTTCTGTGCGCGTCGCCACGTGACTCATGGTATTGCTTAATTGCTAGAAGACCCGCGTATTCGCCCTGCGCGCCTGAGTTAGGCTGCAGTGATACCGCGTCGTAACCTGTGATATCAATTAGCCATGCAGATAGCTCTTCAAGTAGCTGCGCGTAACCTTGCGCCTGATCTTGTGGGCAGAATGGGTGCATGTTGCCAAATTCTGGCCATGTAATCGGCGCCATTTCGGTTGCTGCGTTTAGCTTCATGGTGCACGAACCCAATGAAATCATTGAGTGGTTCAGGGCTAGGTCTTTATTTTCAAGACGCTTGATATAACGCATCATTTCCGTTTCGCTCTGGTAACGGTTAAATGTTGGGTGCGTTAAGATGGCATCTTTACGGATAAGTTCGCTTGGGATTGACGTGCTGCCGTTAGCAATAATCGCTGCATCAAGTGCTGCAATATCAGCGCTACCGTTTGAGCTATCGTCATCACCTAGGATAACGGCAATTAGCTCAGCAACATCGCTGCGAGTCGTGGTTTCAGACAAACTTAAACCCACAATGCCATCACTGTCGATGCGCAGGTTTAGGCCAGCAGCAGCAGAGCGTGCTTGTACAGCCGCAACGTCTAAGCCTTTAATTGACAGGGTATCGAACCAAGTGTTGTTCACGAGCTCAACGCCTTTTGCCGTTAGTGCAGCGGCAACGATGTCGGTTAGACGGTGAATGCGCTCAGCAATGGTCTTAAGGCCTTGTGGACCGTGGAATACCGCATAGAATGATGCCATGTTGGCAAGTAGCACCTGCGCGGTACAGATGTTTGAGTTAGCTTTTTCGCGGCGGATATGTTGCTCACGAGTCTGCATTGCCATACGCAGTGCGCGGTTACCACGAGTATCTTGTGATACACCGATAATACGACCCGGTAGTGAACGCTTATATTCGTCACGGGTCACAAAAAATGCAGCGTGTGGCCCACCAAAGCCCATTGGCACACCAAAGCGTTGTGAGTTACCCAATACTACGTCAGCGCCCATAGAACCTGGCGACTTAAGCAAGACAAGCGACATCATGTCGGCTGCAACCGATACCAGCGCCTTTTTCTCATGTAGCTGAGCAAATAGCTCAGTGAAATCGTTAATTTGACCTAGGCGGTTGGTGTACTGAAATAGCGCACCAAATAGCTCGTAGTTAACAGCGTCCTGTGCAGGGCCGACAATAACCTCAAAACCAAAACACTCGGCGCGAGTTTTAATCACGTCAACCGTTTGTGGGAACACATCGTCTGCCACAAAGTAGATGTTAGCTTTTTTCGCTTTAGAGACACGCTTAGATAGCGCCATCGCTTCTGCGGCAGCTGTGGCTTCATCAAGCAGTGATGATGAAGCGAGATCAAGACCAGTTAAGTCCATTGATACTTGCTGGAAGTTTAGAATCGCTTCAAGGCGGCCTTGAGCAATCTCTGGCTGGTAAGGCGTGTAGGCGGTGTACCAACCTGGATTTTCTAATACGTTACGCTGGATAACACTCGGTACTTCAGTGCCGTGGTATCCCATACCAATGTAGCTCTTGAAGACTTTGTTCTTGTCTGCAATTTTACGGATATAAGCTAAGCCTTCCGCTTCACCACACGAATCGCCAACCGCTAAATCACGGTTTAGCAAGATAGCGCCGGGTACGATTTGAGCGGTGAGATCTTCTAACGATTCAGCACCAACAAAATTAAGCATCTCTTGCTGCTGATCAGCACCTGGGCCAATGTGACGGCGTAGAAATAGTTCGTGCTGCTCTAACTGCGTAAGGGTTTCTTTGGTCATGGGTAACCTAGTTCCTATTTGCCAGTATCCTGCCTGTAGGGGGGCGGTGCTACCGGTCTCTTTAGTTTAGAATTCGATTGTTGTTTGGCTTATGTACGTTTGCTTGAATAGCTTGGCAAACGTATCTCGGCTCACACACTTTGACTGAAATATTATTAATTACATGTCTTTAGCTTTTGCGGCATAAGCCATATAACGAACAAAGCCCCACTCAGCGATGAGTTGGGGCTTTGTTTATCATCGACGCTTATTCTTCGTCGATAACTGCTTGATAACCTTCGGCATCAAGCAAGTTGTCTAGTTCAGTAAGGTCGGTTGGCATAACGCGGAAGAACCAACCATCACCAAATGCATCGCTGTTAACTAGCTCTGGAGAATCTTCCAGCGCTTCGTTAACGGCAATCACTTCGCCAGAAAGCGGTGCGTAGATGTCTGACGCCGCTTTTACAGATTCAGCTACTGCGCAGTCTTCACCCGCGCTTACGTCGTCGCCCACTTCTGGAAGCTCAACGAACACCATGTCACCCAAAAGCTCTTGAGCGTGCTCACTGATACCGACTGTGTAGCTTCCGTCTTCTTCTTTACGGATCCACTCGTGAGAAGAAGCATATTTAAGTTCAGCTGGGATATTGCTCATTGGTCTAAATCCTTATTCGATGTTCTAATTCTGTATTTAATAAGACGTTACACTGACTTGCCTGTAAGGCTTATATCAATTTTTGCACCTTTTTTACATCATAAGTGCAGCGATTTCATCTACTTTTTAAGGTTTGCGACATTGATACTGTTCAACCGCGCAAATCTAGCACTTTTCGCTTTATATCAGCGTTTGATGAAACCATAAACTGTAGCCTATTGATCCAATCTATCCACTAAGAGCATCAACAGGGCCAATAGATAACACTATCTTGATAAAGCGAATAAGTTTTCTATTCGCAGCATCACAAACCATTTTCTGAGGTGAAGGCGCAGGAATTTGATTCTAGTTTTAGGAGCCAGCGCGCAGTTGATAAGTATCAATGAGCACTGGCGACAACAAAGTAGATTCAAATAACCAGCATTAACCCAGAAAAATTAGAATGCTTGTTTACCGTTACGTACAAACGACGGTGCGATAACCTTTACTGGTACACGCTTTTTACGCATTTCAACTTCAGCTACGTCACCAATGCTGCGCGGTACGCGAGCCATGGCAATTGAGTAACCGAGTGTCGGTGAGAAAGTACCACTTGTGATGGTACCTTGCTGCTCAACACCGTCGCTATCGGTAAAGAATACTGACATGCCGTGACGGATAACGCCTTTAGCATCCATGATGAGGCCAACAAGTTTGTCGGTACCTTCAGCTTTAATCTTTTCTAACGCTTGGCGACCGTTAAAGTCGCGATCCGCTGGCTCCCACGCTACCGTCCAGCCCATATTAGCGGCTAGTGGGTTAACGCTTTCGTCCATATCTAGGCCGTAAAGGTTCATGCCTGCTTCTAGACGAAGGGTGTCACGTGCACCTAAGCCGCATGGGCGAATGCCCGCGTCTAAGAATGCTTGCCATAGGGCTTCGGCTTCTGATTCTGGCACGATAACTTCGTAGCCTGTTTCGCCGGTATAACCAGTGGTTGCAATAAATAGTGAGTCTGCTTGTACACCAAAGAATGGCTTCATACCTTCAATGGCAGCGTTTTGCGCGGCGTTAAATACTGTGGCAGCTTTTGCCTTAGCATTTGGGCCTTGAACGGCGATCATCGCCAGCTCTGGACGCTCGGTAACTTCAACGCTAAAACCGTTAACTTGCTCATTGATCCAAGCTAGGTCTTTTTCGCGTGTTGCTGAGTTAACAACAATACGGTACTCGGTATCTGATAGGTAATAAGTGATAAGGTCGTCGATGACGCCGCCGTTATGGTCAAGCATACCGCCATATAACGCCTTACCCGGAACTTTAAGCTTAGCGACGTCATTGGCTAGCAATTTACGTAAAAAGGCACAAGCGTCGTCACCAATCACATCAACAACTGTCATGTGAGAAACGTCAAACATACCGGCGTCCTGGCGAACCGCGTGATGCTCTTCAATTTGTGAACCGTAGTTAAGTGGCATATCCCAACCGTGGAAATCTACCATTTTGCCGTTCGATTCTAGATGCTTGTTAAAAAGTACAGTTTTGTTAGCCATTTTTATCCCTTCTTTGGGGTCTTCTAGTCTGCTGCTGATCCCCGCTCTTTATATAGAGTACTGTGTAGGGTACTCGAGTCAGCTATGGGGTTCAGATTAATGTCGTCGTATTAAAATGCGGCGAAATTATACCTTGAGACGCTACTTTGTATACAAAAGAATTTTCTAATCCGAACAGTTTTGTCATTAGTTTTTCTCATTATGAATTTGTGAAAATTTCACACAAAAACAGCTTTCATCAACAACACTAAAACAAACCTATGAAATTAAAGGCTTATTTAGATTCAACTAATGAGTCAAAATTGTTAACTCTGTTTGCGCTTACACAGGCTCGGCAAGTTGTTCTTGTTGCCTAGCGCCTGTTGAATAAACAGTGTTTTCAATGGCGCAAAATTATCAACGATATTTAAGCCCAGATCGCGAATGGCTTTTTTAATCGGGTTAGTGCCTTGGAATAATTTTTTAAACCCTTCCATTGCCGCTATCATCTCAAGCGCCTCGGCTTTACGCCAACGCTCTAAATCTCGCAGGTGACGATAATCACCAATGTCTTTACCTTGGTTTTTAAGCTCGCTTACCACCTCGACGATGCTGGCAGCGTCGAGAAAACCTAAGTTAACACCTTGACCTGCGAGCGGGTGAATGGTGTGAGCGGCGTCGCCCGCAAGGATCAAGCGCGGCCGTGCAAAGTGGCGTGCGTAACGCATACGCAAAGGAAACGATTGGCGTTCACTTTCGAGGCTGCACATACCAAGGCGACCATCGAATGCGGCGGTTAAGGCGCGCTCAAAGCTCACCTTATCTAATGCTAAAAGCTGCTGTGCTTTTTCTGGCGAGACTGACCACACGATTGAACACAGATCTTTTTCATATAAAGGTAGAAACGCTAATGGGCCTTCTTTATCGAATACTTGTCTTGCGGTGTCGCCGTGAGGCAGTTCGGTGCGAATGGTGGCCACTATGGCGTGGTGATTGTAGTCCCAGAAGGTCATGGGGATGTTACATTGCTCGCGCACCCATGAGTTGGCGCCGTCTGCAGCAATCACTAATGCGGCACTTAAGTTGTCGCCATTATCTAAGGTTAACCAGGCTTCTCGCTCGCCAAAGGCGATTCGCTCTAAACGCTGGTTTTCGATATAGGTCAACTCACTAAATTCTGAGGCGCGCTCAGCAAGTGCAAAGGCGATGGCGTCGTTTTCGATAATTGAGCCCAGGTGAGTTTCGCCCAGTGAATGCGCATCAAAATCGATTTTACCTAGGCTGTCTTTGTCCCACACCTGCATTTTTTGGTAAGGACTCACTCTTGCTGCAGCCAAGTAAGGCCAGGCACCTAAGTTGGTAATAAGTTGCTGGCTAGCTTTATTAATGGCGCTAACCCTAAGTTTTGCTGGGCCCGATACCGCTTGGGTGTGGCCTGCATCAATCACCACGACTTTAATGCCTTCCATTGCTAAGCCAATAGCCGTTGCTAGGCCAACCATGCCTCCGCCAACGATGGCAACATCATAAGTTTGCGTGCTTAACATCTTTTACCCTTACTCATTAAAACTGCTTTTGACCTAAAAACACGATTAATCGTACTGTTTAATCTCGCGCAGGCTATCTTGCCACGCGAGTGGCTAACTTTGGAGCCAGCCCATTGCTTTTTGCGCCACGGGAGCTTTTAGCGGTGGGAACCATGACAGTAATCGCAAGCCTAAATTACGCCCAATCACTAATGGCCAATGATCATTTGAAAACCCGCGCACGAGAAACTCAATATTATTCATGGTGCTTTTTCTATCGTCATTACGCCTTGCAAGGTAGGCGTGGGTGACGCTTGTGCCGCCCAAATCGATAGTCCCTTCGGGGTTAGCAAGCGCTAACTTGGTTAGCGCTTTTTCAATCACATCAATCAAGCACACCACATCACGTAGACCTAAGTTAAAACCTTGGCCTGCAATAGGATGTAGCGTTTGCGCCGCGTTACCTAAAAATACCGTGCGATGGTAAATCGGCCTTGGCATATACGACAGCAACAGCGGATAGCTATAGCGGTTGCCGATATCGATAAAGCGTCCAGCCCGGTAACCAAAGGCTTGCTGCAATTGCTCAATAAACTCGGCTTTGGGGGCAGCTAGTAGTCGCTCAGCTTCGCTAGGCGGTAAGGCCCACACCATAGATAACCGCGATTCATGCTTACTATCAGCCATTGGCAGTAGCGCTAATGGCCCTGTTTGAGTAAAGCGCTCATAGGCCCAGCCTTGATGCGCCTGCTCGGTATGAATATTGGCAATAATGGCGGTTTGATTAAAATCGACCTGTTCAAGTGGCTGCTTAAACGCTTGGCGCACTTTGGAGTTAACTCCATCGGCTGCGATTAATAGCTTAGCCGAGATCTGCTGACCATCTTCAAGGGTAAGTAATTGGGCATCAACTTGGGCTGTTACGCTTTGCAGTTTAGCTGGGCAATATAGCGCCACATCGCTCTTTTCAAGCAAGCTAAAGAGCTGCTTACCTACGGCTTCAAGCTCAACCACTTGGCCAAGATACGGCAGATTAAATGACTCACTGTTAAGCTCTGTCATACCAAAGTTGCCGCGCTCTGAAATATGGATATTTTCAATCGGCGTTGCTAATGACTCAAGATGCTGCCATAGATCCAGTTGCGTTAACTGAAATATTGAGCCATGGGAGATAGCAATTGATCGTGCATCAAAGCCTGGGTGATCGCAGCTTGGCTTGTGGGCTTCAATTAAGGCGATATTAAGTGGTTTTGCGAGCGATTTTGTCAGCTGGGCCAACGCCAGAGCTAAGGTAGCTCCCGCCATTGCACCGCCAACAATCGCGATGTCGACCTCGTTGATTTGGTTGCTACTTGCTAGCTCGTTAGGATTCGCCATGGAATGTATGAACTCAATAACAAAATAATGTGTGATATTGCTGATACAAAAACCGCCATGCAAACAGATGCGATGGCGGTATTGGGTCACGCGTGATAATTAGTGCATAACACCCACGTCGATGGGTTCGTCGTCATCGATGGCGGGGCCAAACTCGGCGTAGCACATTAATGCCGCCATACGAGTAAACTCCATCAGCTCAATCAGTGCCGCTTCAGACTCTTCGTCTTCACCAACATCAAACTCAACTTGTGCGATTTCTGACAAGTCCTGAATAACTTCACGCACATCAAGCGGCGCTTGGTTAAGTTTAGGTTGGATAATCGCGATACCCGTTAAGAAGCTTTGCACCCATAAAGATAACGCTTCAACACGCTTTGAAAGCGGCTCTTCCTCTTCTGGTAGCATTGGGCTAAAGCCAAAATCGGTATCTGACAAACGCGTCACCGCATCTTGGTATAGCTCTTCAATCAAGGCTTGCAGATCTTTTGGCAGTGCTTGGCCGTCATTCATCAGCTCAAGTAACGGCTGGGTCCAGCCTGAGGCGTGTTGCTCTACTCCGCCACAAATAAGCCCAACAAGAGCACCGTGAACTTCGACAGGGTGCTGACCAATTTCGGCAGCATTAAGTGCTGCAAGTAATTTATCCATGCGCAATGTAGGAAGGCTCGCCATAATAAAGTGTTATCCAATCACAAAATTTACTATTGTTCATGCTAGCAGAAGTGGTGAGCTCGACCAATAGTCGCCGCAATAAAGTGCCTAAAACTATGTGGAGTAAGCCACAAATGCAACAATCGTAATCAGTTGCAAAGTATACACCGACAAAAAAGCGGTTAATTTTGGCCATTATTGATGATGTAAAACTTGCTATTAAGTAACATCTAAACTAGCGAGTCGCTCTATGTTTGTACGCCAATGGCGATCTAAACAACAATTAATCTAAACTGAGCGAGTTTGCGCGTCGATCGTGTTGCACTTTGCTATTGAGACCGATATAGTCCGCTCAAGTACACGGTTAAAGGATCCTTTTCGGAATGAGTAGCAAGGCGATTGAAATTACCCTTATGGGTCGTACCTACTCTATTGCTTGTCCACAAGGACAAGAAGCTGCGCTTAGGCATGTGGCCAATAATCTCGAAAAGCAGTTAACCTCGCTTAAGGCACGTACCAATAACATTAGCCGTGAAGAAATTGCCATTATGGCAGCATTAAATATCGGTTATGAGCTGTTAGAAGAACAGCAAAAGAATCAAGATTATATAAGGCAGATGGATAATAAAATCGGTTTGCTGCAGTCGACACTTGAAGACGCGTTGGTTGAACGCGCTACAAAACCTGACGAAAAGTCGTTATAATAGAGTTTGCTTAATAAGCAGCTGATTACAGTTTTATCGTAAGCCCACTTTAGTCACCCGACTGGTTTACGAACACAAGTTTTGCTCCCTGGGATATTCGCTAGCTGGTAATGTCCCTGTGCCGATACTTACAAACCCAGGGTGAATGTTTTACTGACATTGCGCAAGCTCGGCTCGTACCGAGAAGCCTTAGGAGGTATTCATTTACCCGCCTTGAACCTACGGTTCAAGGGCTACACCAGCGGTCGGTATTCTGGGGAGCAATTTAATTCTTACATTAAGCCACTTTGTCGATGACTGAGTGGCTTTTTTGTTTCTGCGCATTGGTGATACCGACCTATCGGACTTTTAATGAAAAGACTGGGGGGAGCAATTTAATTTAATGAAAGCCATCGTTAGCAATAACGGTGGTTTTTTTATTTGCGCATTGGTGATACCGACCTGTCGGACTCTTTATGAAGACTCTTGATAAAGAGAGTGCGGGGAGCAATTTAATTTATAGGTCCTAAAAATATTGAGCCACTTTGTTGATGACAGAGTGGCTTTTTTGTTGTGTTAGGCGCTAGATCCTAGGACGCTTCGCTTCGAGGACGGGCTCCGCCCTGCTAGGAAGAGCAAAAGAACAAGACAAAACCAAAACAGAAACAGAACTGCTCAGTGCTTTTCCTAGAATCTTATTTGTAGGTTGATGTGGTCAACTAAAACTGTACACCAACAGGGGATGCGTATTTACGGAGACTGTAACTAACTTTGTGTAACTGCTTATCAAACTGTACTCTAAAAAGAGTCAAGGATAGGCGTATAATCATGA
>NZ_JBRIMB010000051.1:0-34967 GCF_052977265.1 Shewanella sp. 0m-8
TTATTATTGAGTTTGAAGACAGACTTGTGAAACATATTAACTAAAACTGCAGTTACACAGAATCTGTTACACCCTCATAACTATTTCTGCCAGTAATTTATCTACTGCTACTTGGACTTTTACAAAGGCATTGGTGCTGCTTGAAGCTATCAGTTCTTCAAGCCAGCACAGTGCGTAAATTAGCTAACACTGCTGCAGTACCTATAAGCGGTATAGTTCTAACCTGTGGGAGTGCGCTACGCTCCTGATAACCCCATAGTGAAAGCTCTAGGTTGCTATGACTTGTAGTTGCTCAGATCCTCTACTGACGTTACAGCCTCTGTGAAGCTAACTCTGTAAAGTCGCTCTGAAAGCAGGCTGTCTACGAGTGTTTAGATATTTCCCTCGATTAGAGGGCATACCTTTGTGCTCTAGGTGAAAGGTTTATGCTCTGCTTACTGAGGTGATGAGCTTTCGCTCTTTCTCTTTAACCATTCGGTCAAACACTAATTCATTTGCTGCACCGATATCCGTTAAAGCTAAATTGACGTCTTTCATTGGTATTTCCTCGTATTCACAGCGCTTGATTGCGCAGATATGGAGTTTGAGGGGAAACGGAATTTCGGCTTTGTAGCAAATTAAGGGTTTTAGCATGCCAGTGGCAGATCTTTTCACATGATATTTTTTAAGGGTGAAAAAGGATAGGAATTGGCAGAGGGCAACAAAACCACAGGGGTACATATGAGGGTAGCACACAAAGTAAAACGGGCTTTCCATTGCTGGAAAGCCCGTTTTAATACAACATGTTAAGACGTGAGTCTTAGTTCATGCCGTAGAGTACGACTGGCTGTTTTGAATGGTTTTGAATTGTCTTTTGCTGCAATATTTTTTCTTATTTATCAATAGCTAAACCTGATTCTGTGTCTTCGTTGGTATTGGTGGGTTTTGGTTCCTATGGTTACATGGGGGTACATATGGGGGTACATGGAATTGGCCGTATTCCCACCCAAATGAGCCAAAATATCATGCTGTACGAAACTAGTTTGCGGGCACTAAATGGCAAGCATCAACCTCAATCTATCGAGCTTGCCGATGGTAAAGGTTTAGGTGTGCGAGTGTCTAAACTAGGAAAGATTCGTTTCCAGTACCGTTACAAAATCAATGGCAAAAATAAGCGCATGGATATTGGAGTGTATCCAGATTTATCGCTCAGGCATGCTAGGGATGTTGCCGATGAGTGCCGTTCTTGGTTAGCTGAAGGCCATGACCCCAAAATAAAGCGCTGCATGGGCAGAGAAAAAACGCTAACGCCAGTGACTGTTAAGCAAGCGCTAGAGTATTGGATTGAGAATTACGCTAGAGATAATCGTGCTAATGTCGACAGAAATATCGCCCAATTTGAAAGGCACATTTATCCCTATATTGGCCACTTCCCATTAGAACAGACAGAGACTCGCCACTGGATTGATTGTTTTGATCGTATTCGACGTGGCATTGCTGGCAGACAAAAGTCTGCGCCTGTAGCTGCTGGGCAAATACTGCAAAATGCCAAACAAGCATTACGCTTTTGTCGAGTAAGGCGCTATGCCATTAGTCGCGAACTGGATGATTTGATTGCTAGCGATGTGGGTAAAAAGCAACGGAAGAAAGACCGAGTGCTGACCGATGTTGAGTTGTACGACTTGATGAGCTCAATTGAAAACCGCAAAGGCACCTTTTATATGCGCTACCTATGTCGTTTACTCATTATTTTTGGCGCTCGCACACAAGAGCTAAGGTTATCGACCTTTGATGAATGGGACTTAGAGCTAAATCTATGGACAGTGCCTAAAGCGCATAGCAAGACTAATACGATTATTGTTAGGCCAATTCCCGCTAAAGTGAAACCGCTTATTGAGTTTTTATATAAACGCCATGGTGACTCTGGCTACCTGCTTGGTGAGCTTAAAAGTGGTGAGTCCGTTAGCGGTGCAGGCAGCTTAATCTACAAACGGCTTAAGCATAAAGAGTCTTGGTCATTGCATGACTTGCGAAGAACTTTTACTACCAAGCTGAATGACTTGAGTGTGGCGCCTTATGTGGTTGAACAGTTACTCGGCCACTCTCTAGGCGGGGTGATGTCTATCTATAATCGCAGCCAATATCTACCAGAGAAGTTAACTGCGCTTAATATGTGGTGTGAATGGTTAGAACTGCTAGTTAATCCTGCTGATAATGTTGTACTTATTGGCTCTGCGAGATACGGGTAGCACTTCACTTTCCAAACGAACTATCTTCTATAGCGTCATCTCGCCTCAGCATAGTGTGAACTAGATAACACTATGCTGTTTTCACTGGTTTTTATAGGTATCTGTTTGTATTTGCTATTTGCGACTTATCCACACTGATGAGGATTTTACGCACCCTCTGGCTATAGGATTGGTGGTATTGATTATGCTTATATTTACTCACATTGAGGTCGTGTGGGTAAACAATTTACCCCAGAAATATCAGTAGGATAATCATGTTACACAAAACACATTTGGGTTCTATGAATGGAAAGGTTCAAGCAGTAACCAAAGTTTATCGTGACGGACTGGGGCTTGGTGCTAGAGTCTCTAAACAAGGCCGTATTCGATTCCAATTTCGCTACAAAATCAAAGGTAAAAATAAGCGCATAGATTTAGGTTACTTTCCTGATTTATCCCTCAAACAAGCTAGGGATGAAAGAGATAAATGCAGAGCTTGGTTAGCTGGTGGTCATGACCCTAAAGTTGCACGTGAAATGGCAAGGGATAAAACCTTAGAACCTGTGACGGTTAAAGAAGCCTTGGAGTATTGGATTGAAAAGTATGCGCGTGTGAAGCGAAAGAGCTTTAAAAAAATACGAGGTCAGTTTAACAAGCATATCTACTCCTATATCGGCCATTACCCTTTAGAGCAAACTAAAATCACTCATTGGCTTGATTGTTTTGACCGTATTAATACTGGTATTGAGGGTAAACAAAAGCCAGCGGCAGTTGCTGCAGGGCAAATACTACAAACTTGTAAGCAAGCCTTAAAATTCTGTCGTGTTCGAGGGTATGCAATAACTCATGAATTGGATGATCTTGTAGTGGGCGATGTTGGGAAGAAAGCAAAAGTAAAAGACAGAGTGCTTTCATATAGCGAACTAAAGGACGTATTGCAGTGGAGCCATGGACGCAAAGGCTCCTTTTATATGCGCTACCTGTGTTTATTGTTAATCGTGTTTGGTGCACGCACGCAGGAGGTTAGGCTCTCAACTATCGACGAATGGGATTTAGATAATGACTTATGGACTGTGCCAAAACAGCACAGTAAAACGGGCTTAGTGATTGTTAGGCCGATACCGCAGCAAATAAAACCTGTTATTGCGTTACTGATTAAGCGCAATGCCAAACAAGGTTATCTACTAGGTAAGCTAAGAGAAGATACCAGTGTATGTAGCTCTGGCGGTGGGATTTGTGAAAGTTTAAAGCATATAGAACGATGGACGCTTCATGACTTAAGAAGTACTTTTTCAACCATCCTAAATGACCTTGAGGTCGACTCACGAGTAGTGGATAAATTGATAGGCCACGTGATTAAGGGGTCAGAGAGACATTACAACCACAGTAAATACCTTAAGCAATCTGCAGTGGCACTGGATATGTGGTGTGAGTGGCTCGATAGGCTGGCAAACCCCATTGATAACGTGGTGGAGATAGGCGTGATTAAAGTGGCATAGAATATAGTCTAACTAGAATGATAATAATATTCTGATTTGATTCTATCTTTGTGAATTAACTCAACTTTTTATTTATTTTTTTTGATAGATTTCATGAGCGTTATTAAAGGGTACTTAGGGTTAGTTGATATAGACATTACAAAGGAATGCTCATGATGGACAAGTATAATATTTTAAAAAGTAGCCTGTTTGTGGCAACAATATTTTTGATGGGGTGCTCTGATAAGGGAGCGCAAATCAACCAAAGTGACTTAAATACTCTCCAACAATCCACCTATTTTAATCAGGCTGGTTTGGCGATTTTTGCTCAAATGTTGAATGAGTGTGGGGGCGAATCTTTAGAGTGCCAAAGCAAGGTTACATATCAGTATTATGATGGAGCTTATAAGCTGGAAGGCTTCTCTCAAATACAGACTATGATTAATTTTTCTAATTGGAGTGAATCACTTAGCAATAGTAGCCTTACCCGCGAAAAACAAGCTCTTTCACTACAGTGGGGGAAGGCTTTGACGGGGGGGATTATGTGTTTACATGAACCCTCATGTGTTGAATGGTTAGTTCAATCTGGGCAAGTAACTGAAGCAGACCTTTCGAAGCTCAGTAGATTTCTCTCTGAATAGTATTTTAAATTAAAATATTGCGCTCTTTTGCCCGTTCAGTGATGGGTAAAAGAGTCTTGATTAGTCACTTGGGCGTGGTGACTAATCATTAACACTTATTCAAGAGTTTAATTTAGATACCAAGTTAAAGATCATCTTTAACTCTTTAGGTGTTTATTAACGGCAAACTCTGCAAAATAAAGAGGGATGACTAGGTTAACTTGCTCTGTGGCTGGTGAGCCCTGAGTCCCTGTTAGCTTAATCGTTTTATGCGGCTGACATTTGCCAATATAGGACTCCAGTGACCTCGCTCTAGTGCGTTTACCGCTTTTTACCTCAATAGGCACAATGCGGCCTTCATCATCAGCGATAATAAACTCTATTTCAGCTCGTGCATCACCCCATGAATATGTCGGGTCGATACCTTGGGCTGCAAACTCTTGTTGAACAAAGTTTTCGGCAACATAGCCCTTATACTCATAGCCTTGTTGCTTCACCTCTTTATAGCTAACGCCAAGCATGTGATTGAGCAGCCCGACATCAAACATAAATAGTTTGACCATATTTTCTTTTTTATAAGCAGCTAACGGGCTTTTAGGCGAGCCCTCTATAGGATAGTTTTTCAATACCAATCGACACTTATCTAACCAAGTAATGGCACTTTCTAGTTCACCATAGCGAGATTTTCGCTCATGGACGCCTTTAAACTTAAAGCGTTTTACTGATTCGTCTATTACGGCAGATAACTGAGAAGGCACATTATTAAATACCGCCTCAATGAGTCCTGTATCAACTTTGCCTGAGTACTTGCCAAAGTCTCGTTGATAGCCCGAAATCAAATCGGCTTGGATATCTGTCACCGCCTCAACACGCTTCAAAATACTGTTGTCAGCCATCGCAAACCAAGTGCTAACGGCCTCAGGCATACCACCTGTAAAATAGTAGTCGGTGAGTTTGTCGAAAAGTTTAGTGTGGGCGGCCGATGCACGCGATTGTGCTTCAAACGCTTTAATCAGTGGTGCTTCATTAGAGGCGATTAAGAACTCATGAAAGGTCAGTGGTCGCAGGTTATGTTGCTCGACTTTACCCACTGGGAAAGTATTAAGTAAGCCGATATTTGAGCCACTAGCCGCAACGAACATATGCGGTGCTTTTTCAGCAAAGTATTTTAGCGCTGTAACGGCGCGAGGGCATTCGCCGATTTCATCTAAAATTAGCAAGTGGGTTTCTGGGTTGAAAGTCTCACCAGTTAATAACTCAATATTTGAAATAACGTCGCTAGGGTTAAGTGATTCAGCAAAAGCTTCAGCCATCTCTGGCGACTCAAGAAAATCAATGCGTAAAACCTGTTCAAATGTTTCGCCTAGCAGAGTTTGCAGCAGATAAGTTTTACCTGTTTGGCGAGCACCATCAATCAATAAGGGTTTACGCTCACTCTTGCCTTTCCACTGTAGTAGTTTATCGAGTAGTAACCTTTGCATGACCATTATTCCAACATTAAAGCGTATCCTTATTACACTTTAATGCGCATTAAAATGCAAGTTTTCACACTTTAATGCGCATAAAAGTGTATTTTAGTGATTTTTTTAGCGCTTAAAAGTGCGGCGGTTATGGAGGTGGGTATGGGTATAGATTATTTGAGCCAAATAAGGCAATAGAGTTATTAGGACTCGTCGTGTGGGTCGTATATGTGAGACTGAAAACTTCAGCTAACCATCAAACAACTAAGTAAGCTTGATTGCTCCACCAGCAACAACACCGTAGAATCTCCCGCAATACACAGTTTAAGTATGGGGTTGGTAAACGTACCTAACCCATGCAGGCTTATGGCTCTATGTTAAGGCAGCTCAATGACTAACAAACTCACTCTTCAAACGCTTGAATCTTTCTTGTGGGAAACCGCTGATATCTTGCGTGGCAATATGGATGCGTCTGAATTTAAAGACTACATCTTTGGCATGATGTTCTTAAAACGTCTGTCTGATGCGTTCGATGAAGAGCGTGAAAAGGTAGTGCAGTATTACCTCGATAAAGGTAAGTCCCTAGTACAAGCCGAAGAGCTTAGTGAAGATGAAGATGAGTACGACAATACTTTCTTCATGCCAGCTAACGCCCGTTGGTCTGCGCTAAAAGACTTAAAGCACAACATTGGTGAGGCGCTGAACACTGCAGCCGAAGCGATTGAAGAGCACAATTCAAGCCTTGAAGGCGTGTTAGTCACTATCGACTTCAATATTAAAAACAAGCTGTCAGATAAGAAGCTACAAGACCTGTTATCGCACTTTAATAAACATCGTTTACGTAATGCCGACTTTGAGCGCCCAGATATGCTGGGTACGGCATACGAATACCTGATCAAGATGTTTGCCGACAGCGCGGGTAAAAAGGGCGGCGAGTTCTATACCCCATCTGAAGTTGTGCAGCTGCTGGTGGCACTGCTTAAGCCACATGCGGGTATGCGTATTTACGACCCAACCTCAGGTTCGGGCGGTATGCTAGTGCAAACCCGTAACTACCTTGCTAGCCATGGTGAGAACGCGGCTAACCTATCTTTGTTCGGACAAGAGATGAACCTGAACACATGGGCAATCTGTAAGATGAACATGTTCCTGCATGGGGTGCACAGTGCCGACATTCGTAAGGGCGACACCTTGCGCGAACCTAAGCACACCCAAGGTGGCGAGCTAATGCACTTTGACCGCGTTATTGCTAACCCACCTTTCTCACTTAAAAAGTGGGGCAAGGATGAATGCGACAATGATGGTTTTGGTCGCTTCCCTTATGGCACGCCGCCAAAAGATGCGGGTGACTTAGCATTCGTACAGCACATGATAGCCAGTACCAACAGTGAAGGTATGGTCGGCGTTGTCATGCCGCATGGGGTGTTATTCCGTGGCTCAAGCGAGAAAGCCATTCGCCAAGGCATATTACAAGATGACCTACTTGAAGCGGTTGTAGGTCTGCCATCGGGCTTATTCTATGGCACAGGTATTCCTGCGTGTCTACTTATCATCAATAAGCAGAAACCAGAGCTGCGCAAAGGCAAAGTGTTGTTCATCAACAGCGAGCTGGAATATCAGGAAGGTAAGAACCAAAACAAACTGCGTCCGCAAGATATCGCTAAGATAGTCGAGACTTTTGATAACTACACCGAGCTGTCACGCTACTCAAAAGTAGTTGAGCTAAGCGAGATTGCTGATAACGACTACAACCTCAATATTCGCCGCTATGCGGACACCTCGCCACCTGCAGAGATCTTCGATGTGCGCGCCATTTTGCACGGCGGCATTCCAGTACGTGAAGTGGAAGATGAGTACATTCAACAAGAAATTCTCAAAGGCTTCGATGTCTCGGCAGTGTTCGATAAAGCTAATGATGGCTATTACGTATTTAAAGCCGAAATCGAAACCAAAGAACAGATCCGCGCTCATGTTGAGAAAAGTGTAGAAAGCAGCCTTGAGCGAATAGATAGTGTTGAGAAAAGTGTCGAAAGCAGCCCTGAGCAGGTCGAGAGCCTAGAGCTAGGATCAGAAGAGCAAGCGCCTGCGGCGGCTCTTAATAAGAGTGCGTCTGCGACGGTTCTTGTATTAGTCGGCCAACTAGAGCGCTGGTGGGACAAGTACCAAGTTTCACTGCATCAGCTTGATGCTGAAGTCGCCGAAGCAGAGCAAGTGATGCAAGGCTACCTGAAGGAGCTGGGTTATGAGTAACTTAGTTCCTGAAGGTTGGAGTTATAATGCATTATCTTCTTTAGCTGATATAGATAAAGACTCTTTGAAAGGCTCAACAGCACCAGACTATAGGTTTAGGTATATTGATATTGCTTCAGTATCAACAGGCAAAATTCGTTTACCAAGTGAATCCATTGCCTTTAATGTAGCACCTAGTCGAGCGAGGAAAAGACTGCAATCTGGTGACGTTTTAATGTCTACAGTTAGACCAAACTTAAAAGCTTTTGCTTACTTTGGTTTTGAAGGTGATGACTTTGTGGCTTCTACTGGGTTTTCAGTCATAAGAGCTACTAACGGTCACGATGCTAGGTTTATATTTAACTCGATTCTAGCTGACGATATAACTAGACAAATTGAAGCATTAGTTGTTGGTTCTAACTATCCAGCGATTAATTCCTCAGACGTTAAAAACCTTGAGGTTTTAACGCCGACAAAACCTGAACAGCAAAAGATTGCTGCGATTTTGACGTCAGTGGATGAGGTGATTGAAAAGACCCAAGCGCAAATCGATAAGCTTAAAGACCTTAAAACCGCCATGATGCAAGAGCTGCTAACGAACGGTGTAGGCACTAAGCAGGGCGCAGTGGCAAATAGCAATAGCGCTGCAGGTAGAAAAAGTTACATCCCACACACCGAGTTCAAAGACTCAGCCGTCGGCAGAATTCCTAAGAGCTGGGAGGTTGTTAAGATATCAGAACTTTGTACGCATGTTGTCGATTGTGTGAACAAAACAGCGCCAGTAGTTGATGTTAAAACGCCATATAAAATGATTCGTACAACAAATGTTCGTCACGGTCGAATTGATACTGATAATGTTCGGCGTGTGTCAAAAGAAACATATGACACTTGGACTCGTCGTTTGAAGCCTGAAAATGGAGACTTAATTTTTACTCGCGAAGCTCCTGTTGGTGAATGTGGGGTGTTAGAAGACTCGCGTGGAGTATTTTTAGGTCAGCGTACAATGATGTATCGAGCGAATGAGGGTAAAACATCATCTCGATTCTTAATGTATTCGCTGATGAGCGAGTATGGAAAACAGCAACTGGAAGATTTTAGTGGTGGTAGCACTGTTCCGCATATGCGCGTACCTGATTGCGGTAAAATCTTAATCAAAACCCCACCATTAAATGAGCAGAATAAAATAGTAAACTCCTTGAGCTGTGTTGATATTTCTATTCGGGCAAAAGAGAAGAAACTAGCTAAAGTGCAAAACACCAAAAAAGCCCTGATGCAAGATCTGCTCACGGGTAAGGTGCGAGTGAAGCTCGATTAACGACAACAGCTAGCACGAATAGAGCGCAGCCTATAGGTGCGCTCTTCGTAAACAGCCGTTGGTAGCTTTCTCTACTTTGGTCTTTAATTTGGTCTCTAATTCAGTTTTTAACTCTGTCTTTAATGAGCTTGGGTAAAGCGTCATCAAGCGCACAGTCACGGAATAGGTTGTCGCTTATGTCGAAAGTGTCGAGAGTCTAGGGACTGCGCACTTAGTTGGAGAGAAATAGCTGGGTAGAAATCGTTGGATAGAAATAACAGGCTAAAAATAACAAAACAAGGGATAACTATGAGCAAGCAACCGCGTACAGAGCCAACCGTGGCGAAATCAGGAGAGGCGTCAGCAGATTCATCTGCTAATAAAAGCAGTGCGACTTTATTGGTTGCCGTACGTGAGTTGCTCAGCCAAAGCCGTCAGCAGTTACAATATGCGGTCAACAGCACTATGGTACTCACGTACTGGCAAGTCGGTTGCTTGATTGTTGAAGATGAACAGCAAGGCGAAGCGCGAGCCGAGTATGGCAAGCAGGTGTTACAGCTGTTATCTACCGAATTAACTGCTGAGTTTGGTAAGGGGTTTGATGTTCGAAATTTGCGTAATATGCGCATGTTTTATCAAACCTTCCCAATTCGGGACGCACTGCGTACCGAATTGAGCTGGACACATTATCGGGCGTTGCTGCGTATCGAGAAGCCTGCAGCAAGGCAGTGGTATCTCGAAGAAGCCATAAACCAAGCGTGGTCGGCGCGAGCGTTAGATAGGCAGATTGCCTCCTTGTATTATGAGCGTTTACTGTCGAGCAAAGACAAAGCGCCTGTTGAGCTAGAAGCACAGCAAAAAACCACAGAACTTAGCGTGACAGCCAAAGACTATCTGCGCGACCCGTATATATTCGACTTCTTAAATTTACCGCATCAATCGTTAGTTGAAAGCGAGGTTGAGCAAGGGCTGATTGATAATCTACAGCACTTCTTACTCGAACTTGGTAAAGGCTTCGCGTTTGTTGAACGTCAGCAGCGGATCAGCACCGACGATCAAGATTTCTACCTCGATTTGGTGTTCTATAACTTCAAGCTAAAATGCTTTTTGCTGGTGGATCTAAAAATTGGCAAGCTTAGCCACCAAGATGTGGGGCAGATGGATACCTATGTACGTATCTACGACCAATTGAAGAAAGAGCCCGATGATAACCCGACTATTGGCTTGATATTGTGTAGCCAAAAAAGTGAAGCGGTAGCCAAGTATTCGGTACTCGCCGACGGTAAGCAGCTGTTTGCCTCCAAATATCTTGCCTACTTACCCACCGAAGAAGAACTGCGTATTGAGCTTGAGCGAGAACGCCAACAGTTGTTAGGTCAGTAAGACTGGTTATCGATAACATATAAAGGATTAATATGTTTAAGCCCAATAAAGGTGGCAAGTATGTTTTCCCCAATGCGGATTATGTGAGTATTTTCTTGCCGTCGGTGGCTTCAATTGCAACTCTCTTAGACCTGCCCAAAAACCTTAGCCAACAAGTCACTTACTTTGAATCAACCTACGATATCGACTCCCAGATAAGCCGCTCGTCAAAAGCCAGTCTAACTTCGGTCGGGGTAGGCAAGGCGACAGTGAATAAGTTGTTTAAGCTGGCTAGTAACCTAGCAGTGCCATTCGAGTCATTGCTGAAACTTGAAAAGTTAAGAAAAAGCATACGTGCGGATAAGGTGGGATCGAATGCAGGTGATTGGCATGCACTTTTTGAAGGTGCTAGTTTATCGACTATTGATAGTGAGTTTCTGTGGGTAGCCAGAGGTTGTAATGATCGCGCAAAAGCTGACTACCTTATGGTTAAAACCATTAAAAAAAAGATTAAGGCAGGTGCCATAGATAAAGATGACAGTAGTGCTATTTGGCAAGAACAGCTTCTAACTTGGCAGCAGCACAGCCTTGTTCCTGTCGAGCAACTAGAGATTTATAGCCACTATGCGAGCGATCTTGGCACTATTGAGCGAGAACAAACCTCAACTTTTTTTAGTGTATTAGAAGCCGTCGCCCATTTACATTTCGATTTTTATCTAACTGCAGTTGCTTATTATGAAGTTGGTTTGATTTCATACTATCAGCGTCTCGGTAAGATTAATGATGCAGGCAGTGAAGTTAGCGTATTCACTAGAGTTATAGCTACCTGGACTGGTGAGGGGCATCAATGTACTTGCTATGGAGCGGTATTGAGTGAGCTCAAGCGTCTGGTTTCAAAAGGTGGAGCAGAGGTCGGCTGGCGTAAACTTGCGACGTTTATTTCGATTGATGATTCATCTGACAGTGCTGAAAGCCTTGCTGATAGACAATACAAGCAACTTAAAGGCTGGCGTAATGGTGATAACCTACCTTCATGGGGGCGATTAGATAAGTTTGTAACATCAGCCTTTCAGTTCCATGGCAATTATGATGTCGATGCAATGCTCGTTTATTTTCGTATCGCAAGAGCGCTGGACATTAAAGTGAATCAGTGGGCTATGCAATCAAATAAATTGGAAGCCCTCTCCATTTGGAAAAGAGTATTAGCTCGGTATCCTGAGTATTTTAAACATTACCGACAAAAAATGCCGGATTCAAGCTCAGTTGATGACTTAGCTCGGTAGCTAAGTCATTTGTTTACTCGTTAAGATTAATCATCGAGCTGATTTTCCCAATCTTCAGGCCGTTCATCTTCGCCGCGACTTCCCCAATACTCGTCATTATTAGGGTTAAGTTGGTTAGCATGATTATCATCGTCATGTTTTGACATGTTACTTACCTCCCTGTTTTTCACTATTGATATTTTTAGCGGCGGCGCTTGAAGCTCTTGATGCCACACTTCCTTTAGGAACCGAACCACCATTTTGCTTAGCTGTTGCACTTTGAATGCGAGCGGCTGCTTGAGGTGTCATTGGTGTTTTGTTATTACTCATTTTGTATCTCCAATATTAAAAGTGACGTTGGTAGAAGCCTCTGCCAACGCTAAAAATAATGCCTGAACTTTTTTGGGCTGGGATGGGGGGGAGATTGTCCAAATTGCAATTATTTGAAAGTTTTTAAAATCCTGAGAGCTGTTTAGCTTTCTCGGTGTTGAACTGTGTGTAATATTGCTTATCGATAATAAGGATTTGAAGTTAAGGGACTATTCATATGCTAAAAGCGATTCTGCACGGTAAGGCTGGGCGCATTGACCACAATCAAAATGAGTCGGTTAGTTGGTCTAGCTTATTTAAAGCCCGTGAAGATCTGCTTACCTCCACGATATTTGAACGCTTTGCTTATTTGTCTGCCAGCTTGCAGAACTACCTGTTAAATCAATGCTTCGCGAACTCCCATGGGGCGACCCCAGTTAGCTTTGGTGAGTTTGAAGGGATTACTTATTGGCCTCGATTTACTCATGAACATGGGGCTGGCAGTAACCAAGTAGAACCCGACTTAATCATCCACTTTGACCAATGCAATATCATCGTTGAGGTCAAGCCACCAGCTGGTGGAGATCAATACTTTGGTCAATGGAAAAAAGAGATAGAGTCATTCCTGCAAGTCGAGGAAAACCGAGGTAAACCGCTGTACTTCTTAGCTGTAGGACGGGTTCATGTATCGGGTGTTGAGCAATGGAAAGCTCAATTATTCGAGGATTTTAGTTTACTTAATAGTATCGGAACTATCTCTTGGCAGGATATTGTTAATCAGTTGATTGAATTGCAACTGCAAGACGGTGAAAGAGTCTGTATTCGCGATAAGCGAGTAATTGCAGATATGCTTAAAGCTCTCGGTTTATACGGCTTAAAAATTTCTGAGTTTAAGTGGGAAGATTTACTTAACAATACACTACCTAAATTAATGCTTACACATAAAACGCGTTCCAAGACGAATAGGGGGAAGCCTTGCACTTCGAACCAACAATTATTGGTTGAACACGCCTTTCCTAATATCGATTTAACTCTTATAAAAACATGGATGATTAATAAAAATGACTGAACAAGAGCAAACCGAATCATTATTTACCCAGATTAGATCTGCCCATCGTTTGTTGGCATCTTACTATCAACGTTTGTTACCGAGCATAGAGCGTGTTGCTAGCCCATTAGGCGTTGACTTTTATTTCTGGCTGCCAAGAGAGTTTGACCGTCCAAAACAGCTAACGAGCAGCCCATTTGATGCATGGAAGTGGGACATGTTGCCGGGGATTTCGACTTATTATACTTTCAAAAAAGTAGAGGACGTAAATAAGTTGAGAATGGGGGAGTACCTGATTTCTTTTTGGGTTATCTCTGATACAGGTGTTTCTAGTGAAGAAATGAATAACGTTGAAGCCGATGGCTTATCTTTGCCTATGAGTGTAGAGGATGCAGATTCCATTATCAGGGTTGGTGTTTTTACACCATTCAAGGAAGTGGATACGAATTGGTATTATAACGTTTGGAACCCTTGTCCTCATCCTGAATATGTAGCCTTAAATGCAGAACCTATAGTTGCTAAAGATGTTGGCGGCTATCCAGTAGTTTCTTGTGGTGTAGAGCTACCTATTTCGCAATTAATTACAGAAAAGGGAATTCAAGAACTGACTGATAAACTGGCTGTATGTCGAGATAAGGCTTTACAGCATGCGCAGGCTATTAGTGAGTCCCAGTAGTTGCAGCACCATTGCTCGATAACTGTTTAGCATTCGCTTGCAAACTCTAGCCCCATATTTTGAGTTTTATAAATGAATCAAGATGAATTTAACAAAGTAGAAGCACCAGCTATTGAGCAGTTAGTGAGCTTAGGCTGGCGCTATATTCAAGGTAAGGCGCTGTCGCCTGAGCACATCAATGCAGAGCGAACTTACCTGCGCGATGTGGTGTTAGTTAAGCGTCTTGAAGCAGCCATAAAAAGGATTAACCCTTGGATAAGTGATGAGAACCTACGCAAGGTATCTCGTGAAGTCACCCATCCGAGCTTCGCAGGCTTAATGGAATACAACCACGCCTTTTATCAAACCTTGGTGAGCTATCTATCGGTTGAGCAAGACTTAGGTAAGGGGCGTAAAGGACAAACGGTTAAGCTGGTGGACTTTGAACGACCTGAAAACAACGAGTTTATCTGTACTAACCAGTTCAAGGTTGAAGGTGTTAATCAGAAAATCATTCCCGACATTATCTGCTTTGTTAATGGTATCCCGCTTGCAGTGATTGAGTGTAAGTCGCCTTATATCTCAAGCCCGATGAGTGAGGGTATCGATCAGTTACGCCGTTATGCAAACTTGCGCCACAGTGAAGATGATGAAGGCGCTGAAAAGCTGTTTTGGTATAACCAACTCATGGTGTCGAGCTGTCGTGACCAAGCTAAAGTTGGCACCATCAGCTCAAGCGCACAGCATTATGGTGATTGGAAGGATGCTTTCCCCTTCTCTGATAAACAAATCGTTGATGAACAGCTAGCGCAGCAATCGTTGCAGGGTAACGTAGTAGGCTTACATTCTCGTATTGAGATTGAGCTACCTGAAGATGCTTTATCTAATGCTGTAGATAGTGACCTTGGTTATGTAGCAGAGCTGCAGCAAGTGGCAGAGCCATTAGCGCAGTATCAAGAGCCTTCAGCGCAATATCAACAGCCATTAGCTCAGTACGATAAGCCACCAGCTAGCTATGAAACTCTAACCCATGTGACTGCGCAGCAGCGATTGATTGCGGGTATGTTCAGCACGGCTAACTTTCTCGATATTCTGCAAAACTTCATTTTGTTTGAAACCGATGATGGTCGCATGATCAAGAAGGTGGCGCGTTATCAGCAATATCGTGCAGTGAATAAGGTCATCGAACGCCTTAAGAGTGGTACTGATAGAAAAGAGAAGTCTGGTGTTGTTTGGCATACTCAAGGCAGTGGTAAATCGCTCACTATGGTGATGCTAGCGGTGAAGATGCGCCGTGACCCAGAACTTAAACAGTACAAGTTGGTGTTTATTACCGACCGTACCCAGCTTGATGAACAGCTTTCTACTACCTTCCGTGATGCTCAGGGGGAAACCGTATATAACGCGGGCTCTGTAGCGAAATTGAAAGAGCTGCTTAAGAAGGATAGCTCTGATCTTGTTACTGCCATGGTGCAGAAGTTTTCTGATTTAGAGAAAGAGACGGAAAAAGAGCAAACAAAGCAAAAAGGCGTTGCTGCAGGTTTTACCGATCTTAACCCTAGCGACAAGATTATTGTGCTTGCTGATGAAGCGCACCGAACACAATTTGGTGGCTTGGCGATGACCATCAATGCGGCATTGCCTAATGCGCCAAAGATAGGCTTCACTGGTACGCCATTGCTCAAGACCCAGAAGATGGGGCAAGCCTTCGGTGGTTATATCGATGAATACAAGATTAACCAAGCGGTAGAAGATGGTGCAACGGTTAAACTGTTGTACGAAGGGCGTGAAGTGATCTCTGAAGTTGCAGGGGAGTCACTGGATAAGCTGTTTGAAGAATACTTTGGTGAATACACTGCAGAAGAGCAGCGTGAAATCAAAAAGAAATATGGTGTAGAACGTGCCGTAAGAGAAGCGCCTGCCCGTATTCGTTGGGTGTGTATCGATCTGCTTAAGCACTATAGAGAGCATATTCGCCCCGATGGCTTTAAAGCCATGATAGTGGTGGGGAGTCGCCATGCGGCAGCCATTTTTAAGCAGACCTTAGATGAGCTTGGAGCACCTCCATCTGAAGTGATTATCTCTGGTGACCATAACGACAAAACATATATCGCTAAATACACAGATAAGGTTCATCAAAAGAAAGTCATCAGCAATTTCAAAAAGCCTTTCGGTATCGATAAGCAGGGTACTGAAGAGAAGAATAAGAAGTTTGATAACACCGCCTTTCTTATTGTTAAAGACATGCTGCTAACGGGCTTCGATGCACCTATTGCGCAGGTAATGTATATCGACCGTAAGCTGCAAGACCATACTTTGATGCAAGCCATTGCCCGTGTGAACCGTACCTACAAAGGTAAAAATTGTGGCTATGTCGTCGATTATTATGGTTTGGCGACCCATCTAACCGAAGCCTTAGATCTGTTTAGCAGCGAAGATGTTGAGGGAACGATTCAAAGCCTGAAAGATGAGATCCCTAAATTAAAGGCTAAGCATACCCGTGCGATGTCTTTCTTCAAGGACGTAAAGAGCCGCGATATTGATGAGTGTGTACTGCTTTTAAAAGACGAGGCTGTTCGTGCTCAATTTGATATGGCATTTAAGCAGTTTGCCAAGCAGCTCAATGTGATTTTGCCTGATGCCGCAGCAGCACCTTTCATCCCTGATATGAAGTTACTGGGTAAAATCCATAACGCATCTAAAACCCTGTACCGCGACGCAGGTTTGGATATGCGAGAAGTTGGGGAGAAGGTTAGGCAGCTGGTGGATGAGCATATTCTGAGTACCGGAGTTGATCCTAAAATCCCACCCGTTGACCTATTGGCTGCTAACTTCAAAGAGAGCATTAAGCCTACTAAGTCTGACGAGTCTAAGGCATCAGAAATTGAGAGCGCGATTAAGCACCACATTACGATAAACCTTGATGAAGACCCTGAATACTATCGCTCGTTGAGTTTGCGTCTACGCGACATTATTGAAAAGACCCACGGTAAGTGGGAGCAACAGCTAGAACTACTTTTTGAGTTTGCAGGTGATATTAGTAATGCCCACCAGCAAGCCGCTCAAGATGTTGGTTTAAGCGAAACAGAGTTTGCGTTCTACGGTATTTTGATGGCTGAAGTGACTCAAGTCAGTGACGGTGATGTGATTGATGAAGCTGTTCATGATGCTATTAAGGCAATGACACAAACCTTAGTCGCTATGCTGGATGAAGCGACCGATATCATCGACTTCTTCAACAAGGGCGATGAGGTTAAGCGTATGCAGAAAGAGATTAAACGTGCCGTGTTAGATCAATCTTTCGGTGATAAGGCACTCGTTGGTGTTTTGCAAGACCGCTTTATGGAACTGGCGAAAACCAAGTTCGGAAGTAAAGAGTTCGGGAATAAGTAGCGGTGAAGGCAGTGAAACCTGAGCAAGTTGAAGTTAAAGGACTCTGTGTGGATGTTGTCCGTACCAGCAGAACCAAAACAGCCTCGATTAAAGTCGATGATGGTTTGGTTTCTGTAGTGGTACCTAAAGCATTAGATATTGAGCGTATTCAGCAGCTGGTGGCTGACAAGTACCTTTGGATAATCCAAAAGATTGCACTGCATGAAGAGTCAAAGCCTGCCAGTGATAGAGAGTTTGTTTCAGGAGAAGCCTATGCTTATCTAGGGCGTAATTATCGCCTCAAGGTAGTAGCAGGAGCCTATAGCCCCGTAAAGCTTATCCAAGGGCGCTTGGTAGCGACGCTGCCTGATGGCGCGAAGCGTAGTAATTTAGTCCGAGATGCTGTGATCCGTTGGTACAAGCTCAACGCCTTACGCAAGATTAAAGAGAAGGTGAGGCGCTACTCAAAGGTTATGGGCTTAGAGCCTAAATCTATCGGTATCAAAACATTTAAGAGCCGTTGGGGTAGCTGTAGTCCTAAGGGGGAACTCGATTTTAATTGGGTTATCGTGATGGCTCCCAATCGTGTAGTTGATTACGTGGTGATCCATGAGCTGTGCCATCTGAAACAGCTCGACCATTCCCCCAAGTTTTGGAAAGAAGTAGAGCGAGTCATGCCTGATTACGCCGAGCACAAAGAGTGGCTCAAGGTGAACTCAGGGAAGTTGGTTGTTTAAAGGTTTCTTTTTAGAGAAGGGCAATTGTAGATAAATGGATTCGTTACTTACAAAATCATTAGCTCTGCTTGATGAGACACACCCAATACTCTGCCTTGGTCCGAGCAAGATAGCTAAGCGATGGGAAGGCAGCTGGGTTATGTGTGATGTCGCAATAGAACATGGTCATTCTCTCCAATGCTTAATGAGTGGGAGGAATTATACCTCTGCAGTTTCTATGCTTAGGCTTCAATTTGATGCGCTAACTCGATCAGTGTGGCTTCTATGGGGGGCAACGGACAAAAAAGTAGAGCGGATTATGCAAGACTTAACTGTTGAAACTGCAAATGCTGATAATGGGTTACCGTCTCATGTTGAAATGCTACAGCAAATAAAGGGAAAGGCTCCAGCTGAAGCGACGCGAATGCTATTTGAGTTTCGGGATGTTACATGGAAAGCATCGAGTTCCTATGTCCATGGTGGTATTCATGCCATGAAACGGCACAGTGAAGGTTACCCAATGAAACTGCTTCAGCAGATAGTTGTTAATTCTAATGGACTAACAATGCTATCAGTGGTGCATTTGGCCACTATGGCGGGTAATCAACATGTGATTAATGATATTACCCGTATAAGAGATGCTTATAAGGATGTACTTCCTCAATTGAACTTATAGATTAGAACTAGGTGCGGAGGCGCACGTTACCTAGGGCTTTTCATTTAAATTCAATTAGCATTAACTTCTCCCACAAATTTATATTCTTGGTGGGTTAAGCCTAATGTAATAACGATTGTTTTACCATCAATCTTGTAACTGTTCGTAAGCCACTTTCATGGCGTTAATCGCCGCTGTTTCAAACTCTGCATATTCGGAGTGATCACAAAAAAGTGATCACTCTTGGCTCTCTTAGCTATTTTCTCTTTTTGAACACCCGCTTAAACCCTAACATGCTGAAAAGTAGATAGTTGCACAGGGGGGCTAAGTTAAACGAGCCCAGAAATAAGCCGTGATCAAAAAAACAATGAAATGGTTAACAATTAATTAACTGTTTCTGTTGTAAAAATACGGCCTGTAGCTGGTTGCTGCTGGTGAGGCCGAAAGTTACCCTGTTTAGACTTTATGTTTCGTGCGGCCAAAGTAATAACTTTTGGCTAAAGCGGGGTTGTTCTCTTTTGTCCAATTCTTGGCTAAATAACTGAGCCTGAATAACGCGGCTTGAATACTGCTTAAGATGTTAGGTTTAATCATATAGGTACAATTTTCAGGGAAATGGATATTGATATCGATGATTAGCTCTTGCGCCTTTTTCGCTAGATCGAATGTCCTTTTACTGCTCCTGACTTTTTGCCCGTCCAATAAGACAAAACAATGGTAGTGGCACTTATCATCATATCGGTTTTGCTCCCTGACCCAGCCAAACTCTGCCTTAGAGTTATAATGTGATTTAAGGTGCTTCTGAATGTAGCTTCTTAGCTTACTGATGGTATTGTTGTTGGGTAATGAATCATATAATGAGACATCGAAGCGGATCACCAATACTTTAGAGTGCCATGAGATATAGGCCATTAAAGTGCTGTACAGGGCGTTGAGAAGTTTGCGGTTTAACCCTCCAGGGAATTGCATTACTTTCCATCTGATCCCACCCAGAACAACATCTTTAGCTTTATCTGTATAGTGTAAATGTTCCAGTGCATCTTCTATTTCAGGTGTACTTATTAAGATCAAAGACATAATAATATTTAAAACCTAGTTCATTTAGTGAGCGCCTTGCTTTCAAGGCCGCATGGTTGTGGACTTCAAGACTGATTTTTTCGTTTTTTTAGGTTTGATAAAGCACTATAACAGCCCATTTTGTCTCATCCTTACCCTTGAAAAAGGGCAACACATTGCCCTCTTCTAATTGGTCGAACGCTACAGATGTTAGCGAACTTCCCACTTTTCATATTCCGATATACTGACAAACCATTCATTCTGGTCTTTAAAGGCTTTAGGCGCATCTGTGGCTTGTCTTAGCCAATTTCTGATGGTCTTAGTGCTTTTGCCTAGTCGAATAGCGATTTGAGCCACAGTGAGCACTTGTTCAACGGTGTGTGTTGAGGCGACTAATTGGCATAGCCTGACTTTTCTATTGTTTCTAGTATTTGCGTTAGGTGATTTAGTCATTGTTGGCTCCCACTTGTTTAAGCTCTGCAATTGGGCGGGAACGCACCCAAGCTAGGATCTCTGTTAACTTCCAGCCATTGGCGTTGTTATCTAGCTTTAGGTGTTTGGGGAATAGGCCTTGGCGCTCTAGTTGGAAGGCGTGGGCTCGACTAACCGATGTGATGAACCTACGTTGCTGCTCATTGATAATAGGTTCATTAATACTGTCTTCGATTGATGGGCTGAATATCGATGTTTGCATTTGTTTCTCCTCGGCTCCAAAGGGCTTTATTGCTCTTGGTTGAAGGATTCTGCTTAACTTGAAAGTAAAAACTAAATTTTAGGGAGTTTTAGTGTTTTGGGCTGTTTTGGCGAGGAGTCAGAGGGAAGATAGCTGAGTTTGAGTTATACATTGTATAACTATTTAGGTTGTTTTTAGGGGAGGTGCTGGTGGTTAAGGGGCTATGTATCACCACCAGCAAATCAGCTATTTTTTACTTTTGAGTTAATTGCCATTGCTCAAACTTAAGCGGGCACCAGCCAATGGTTCGATTGTTTCGATATATAGGCGCTATAAGCTTATGCGCTTTTACCCATCGGTGGATAGTTGCGCGACTCTTATCCAATTTCGTGCACATTTCAGCAATACCAATTAGCGGCATAATCTCAATTTGTGGCGAGTGTACTGAGCCTTTGGCGATAATCATAATACCGCCTCCTGCTTATGATGATCTGGTGACACTACAGCATCTCTAGAGCTTACCCACTCTAGTAATTCTGAGAGCAACCAACCTACGGAGCGGTTAGAGATTTTTCTACGGCTAGGGAATAGGCCTTTGCGTTCTAGTTGGAAGGCTTCAGATCTACTTACTGAGGTGATGAGCTTTCGCTCTTTTTCTTTAACCATTCGGTCAAACACTAATTCATTTGCTGCACCGATATCCGTTAAAGCTAAATTGACGTCTTTCATTGGTATTTCCTCGTATTCATAGCGCTTGATTGCGCGGATATGGATTTTGAGGAGAGTGCAAGTAAAAACGAAATTTTAGGGGTTTTTAGCAGATGAAGGGTTTTAGCATGAAAAGTGGCAGATCTTTTCACATGATATTTTTTATGGGTGAAATTGAGAAAACTGAGAGGGGATAAGGGCTAGGGCAACAAAACAACGGGGGTACATATGGGGGTACATATTAGCAAAAACGGGCTTTTTGTCGCCAAAAAACCCGTTTCTATACAACACGTTAAGACGTAAGTCTTAGTTCATGCCGTATTTCTTTAATTTCTTGCGTAGCGTACCACGGTTGATACCTAGCATGTTGGCAGCACGAGTCTGGTTGCCACGAGTGTGTTGCATGATGATATCTAGCAGAGGTGCTTCAACTTCGCTTAACACCATTTCATATACTTCTTCAGCTTCTTGCCCGTCCATTTGAGCGAAAAAGTTGGTGACAGCACGCTTTACCGCATCACGTAGTAATTGTGGCTTAATAGCGCCACTTGCGGTTTCGATTTTGCCAACAGTAAGTGGGTGAACTTCAGTGTGAGTAGTCTGATCAAACATTCGTATTCTGCTCTTTATTAATATGCAACAAATTCATCAAAATAGCGTTCCACCATGGAACATTGTTCTTCAACGGTTTCGAGTCGATTAAACTCGCTTCGAAATGGCCGTTGTTGTTCTTGGTCTAGGTACCAGCCAACATGCTTTCTTGCGAAGCGGATGCCCTTATAATCGCCATACAAGTTGTACAGTAACTTAAGGTGTTCAAGCATAACTTGACGCTTTTCATCCATCTCAACGGGCGCTAGCTTTTTACCTGTATCCAGGTAATGTTGGATTTCCCTAAATATCCAAGGTCGTCCTTGAGCTCCTCGTCCAATCATCAGGGCATCCACACCAGTATAATCCAGCACAAAACGTGCTTTCTCTGGGGTTAAAATGTCTCCATTGGCGACAACGGGTATCGAGATCTGTTTTTTAATTGCTTTAATTGTGTCGTACTCGGCATCGCCTTTGTACATGCACTGCTTCGTTCTGCCGTGAACGGCTAATGAAGCAATACCGCAATCTTCTGCAATCTGGGCGATATGAACACCATTCCTGTGCTCTGGAGCCCATCCCGTTCGAATTTTTAGCGTCACCGGAACATCAACTGCTGCCACCACCGCACGTAGAATTGCTTCTACCTGAGCTGGATCTTGCAATAAAGCCGACCCTGCGAGCTTCTTATTCACTTTCTTTGCTGGACAGCCCATATTGATATCAATGATCTGTGCCCCTTGTTGTACGTTGACAACAGCGGCATTGGCCATTAACTCAGGATCTGAACCCGCAATCTGAACCGAACGTATTCCGTCTTCACCTGCGTGTGTCATACGCAAGCGGCTTTTATCGGTATCCCAAACATCAGGATTGGATGAAAGCATCTCCGACACGGCTAAGGCTGCGCCATAACGTAGACAGAGATTTCTAAAGGGTTGGTCTGTGACGCCTGCCATTGGGGCCACGATCAACTGATTTTTCAGGCGATAGGGTCCAATCTGCATTTATCAAAACACCTTGCTCGTCAAAGGGGCGCTATAGTACGCCTTTTTCAAGCCTGTGAAAAGGTCAATAAATGACCTGGGGGCAACTTTTTTGCTTGACTTTTGTCTAGTGAGAAGTCAGTGGCGGCGCAGAAAGCGCCGCGCATTACTGTTATTTGCGTATACCTGTCAAGCGGCTCCAATCGTCTTTGTGAGCAGGCTCGTCCATATCAAACCACTCGCTATAAAAGGCTGAAACTTCTTCTGCCTGTTCTTGCAGTAGGCCTGAAAGTGCCAATTGGCCACCTGGTTTAACTTTTTCTGCAATCAGTGGTGCCAGTTCACGCAGTGGACCCGCAAGAATGTTTGCCACTAAGATATCGGCAAGCAGATCGGCAGGTTGATCTTCTGGTAAGTAGAGGTCAAGTTTGTCTTGCACGTCATTGCGCTCAGCATTGGCTTTAGAGGCTTCAATAGCTTGGTAGTCGATATCGATACCTGTTACGCGCTCTGCACCTAATTTAAGTGCTGCAACCGCTAAAATACCTGAGCCACAGCCGAAATCGATCACATCTTTATTGTTGTAATCTAGGCCGTCTAACCATTCTAGACACAGTGCAGTGGTAGGGTGGGTACCTGTACCAAAAGCAAGACCTGGGTCTAAGATGACATTGACTGCAGTTGGATCGGGGATTTCACGCCAGCTTGGGCAGATCCAGAGGCGATCGCCAAACTTGATCGGGTGGAAGTTGTCCATCCATTCACGTTCCCAATCTTTGTCTTCAACTTGTTCAATTTTGTGGCCGAAACTATCGCCTAGGCACGGAAGCAGCTTTAAACGCTCTACGACAGGCGCTAAATCAAAATCGGCTTCAAATAGCGCGATGATGACGGTGTGGCTCCACAATGGGGTTTCGCCCAGAGTCGGTTCGTAAATTGGGTTGTCTTTACCGTCTTCGAAGGTAACAGAAAGTGACCCTTCCTCCATCAGCTGGTCGCTAATCGTGTCGGCATGTTGGCCGTCAGTGTCAATTCTAAGTTGGATCCAAGGCATGAGCATTCTCGTTATCTAGATATATGAGGCTATTGTAAACCATGGCAGGTTTGAGTGTGAATGTTAGATCGGAAATCATCTCACTATTCTTTGGACATGCTGATTTATGATGAGTTTAAGTGTGCGCTCTTGGTTGGTTTGATTGAGGTTTTTTCGTTTTAATTTGTAGTTCAACATATTGAATTTTATTGGATAAATGGTATTACCAGTGTTCATTTTTATTAGGGTGGTTTGTGATCTACGTCTAACGCTTGCGTTAAGCGTGGTGAGTTAGATCACGAAAATCATTCCGCTGTCCAATTGCTGCTAAAGATCTTGTTAGAGTGTAAATCCCACTATTTTGCATAAGACAAACAAGACAAGAATAATGTTAGCATCCTACGTAATCGGTAAAGGACATCCAGCATCTGCAAAAGCAGATAAAATACAAAGCATTACAGGCGTTATGATGGGTTGCTTCTTATTAGCTCATTTGCATTTCGAGTCAAGTATTCTACTTGGAAAAGATGCGTTTTATACGGTAGTGCAGTTTTTAGAGGGCGGAATGTTTAGTTCTACTGGTCATGGCTTTCCCATTGTGACCAAAGTCTTTTCTGTATTTATGTTGGTTGTGGTGATGTTGCATGCAGCAGTTGCTTTGCGTCGTTTTCCTGCCCAGCTTGGGCAGTGGCGGGCTCTAAGACGCCATATGGCTGTCATTAACCACAAAGATAGCCATGCTTGGTTTTGGCAATTAGCGACGGGTTTTGTGCTGTTTTTTTTAGTGCCAGTTCACTTGTTTACCATGATTGCCAATCCTGAGATTGGCCCTAATCTATCAGCTGAGCGCGTTTATCATCAAAACGCTTGGCTGCTATATATCTTTTTACTACCTGCCGTGGTTATACACGCCATGATTGGCTTATATCGTGTGGCCGTTAAGTGGGGATTTACTGAAAAACGCACCGGTCTGCGTAAGCTGGCTAAGGTATTGATTATTTACCTTATCGCTATCGGTTTACTCAGCTTAGCTTCCTACATTTTGATTGGCAGTGAGCTGACTCTACCAGTAGAGGCCTATCGACCAAGTTAGCCGTACTTGGGTGCGTGAACCTTAAGCTAAAGTCGTTAATTAATCTTTACTAAACTAATCGCAACTTTGTTGATCTATCTCACAGTTAAATGCCTATTACTGGGCGACATTGTAACTAACTGGTTAACAAGTTAAGCGTTTACTAAAGATAGGGCGGCGAATGAATAAAATAACCAATCGCAGTAATTGGAGTGGGTGGCTAGATCTTAGTCAGAGTATTTCCGGTGGCCTATTAGCGGTGTTTCTCTGGACGCACTTGATCTTGGTCTCCTCCATTTTACTGGGAGAAGGGGCCATGACTTGGGTTGCTAAGACGATGGAGCTCAGTTTTCTGAGCGATGATGGTCATGGATACCCTTGGGTTGTCTCTATTATTGCGGTGTTGATTGCAGCCATAGTGTTATTACATGTGCTGGTGGCAATCCATAAGTTACCCCTTAACTTACGTCAGCAAAAAGCCTTAAGACTGCAGCTGAACGTGGTTAACCATGGTGATACCCGGTTGTGGGTATGGCAGGCGATAACGGGGGTAGTGATTTTACTGCTACTGCCTGTGCACTTGTGGTTGATAGGCGCGGCACCAGAAACCATTGGTCCTTATGGCAGTGCTGATAGGATCTGGGAGCAAGGTGTGTGGCTGCTGTATTTACCTCTGCTGCTATGTGTGGAATTACATGCTGCTATAGGTATGTATCGTCTCGCGGTGAAATGGGGGGCGGCGAAAGATTTAAACACTCGCATAAGACTGAAAAAAATAAAAACCATCATTAGCGTTGTTTTCATTGTTGTTGGTATCGCCTCATTACTGGCATTTTTACCTTACACCAATCGATAGATAGCTGGTGACAATAAGAACATAAACTGACTCTGCACCCTACTTTAAGGAGCACGTGTGAAACTGATATATACCGATTCATTAGTGATCGGCGCTGGACTTGCTGGATTACGAGTGGCTATCGCGTCTAAAGAGCGTGGGCTAGATACTGTTGTGCTGTCATTAATTCCTGCTAAACGTTCGCACTCCGCGGCGGCGCAAGGTGGCATGCAAGCAAGTTTAGGCAATACCGTTAAAGGTATGGGTGATGACGAAGATGTACATTTTCAAGATACGGTAAAGGGTTCTGACTGGGGCTGTGACCAGGACGTGGCGCGCATGTTTGCCCATTGCGCCCCCAAAGCCGTACGCGAATTAGCAAACTGGGGTGTGCCTTGGACGCGTGTTACCGCAGGTCCACGCCAAGTAGTCGTCAACGCAGAGAAGGTGACTATTGAAGAGGCTGAAGAGGCGCATGGATTAATTAATGCCCGTGACTTTGGTGGCACTAAAAAGTGGCGTACTTGTTATACCGCCGACGGTACCGGACATTCGCTTTTGTATGCGGTAGATAACAAAGCGATATCGATGGATATTCCGGTACACGAACGCATGGAGGCCTTGTCGCTTATTCATGACGGTAAACGTTGCCATGGTGTTGTCGCCCGCTGTTTAATCACGGGCGAATTGAGAGCTTATGTCGCTAAGTCGACCACCATTGCTACTGGTGGTTATGGGCGTATTTATGAAGTGTCGACTAACGCGATCATTTGCGAAGGTGTTGGCCAGGCGTTGGCACTTGAAACTGGCGTAGCCAAGCTTGGCAACATGGAAGCGGTGCAGTTCCACCCAACGGCTATTGTGCCTGTGGGTATTCTTACCACCGAAGGGTGTCGTGGCGATGGTGGCTTACTGCGTGATAAAGATGGTCATCGCTTTATGCCTGACTATGAGCCAGAGAAAAAAGAGCTTGCCTCACGCGATGTGGTGTCGCGCCGCATGACTGAACATATGCGCAAAGGTAAGGGAGTCGATAGTCCTTATGGCCCACATCTATGGTTAGACATCACTTTGCTGGGGCGTAAACATGTTGAAACCAATCTACGTGAAGTCAAAGAGATCTGTGAAAACTTCTTAGGCATCGATCCGGCTAAAGACTGGATCCCAGTGAGACCGACTCAGCATTACTCTATGGGCGGCATTCGCACCGATAAGACCGGACAAAGCCCACAGCTTAAAGGTTTGTTTAGTGTCGGTGAGGCCGCTTGTTGGGATATGCATGGCTTTAACCGCCTTGGTGGTAACTCATTAGCCGAAACAGTGGTTGGCGGCATGATTATTGGCAAGTATGTGGCCGATTTTTGCCAGCAAAATACCCTAGAGATCAACACAGGTCTGGTTGAGACATTCGTTGATAAAGTTCGCAGTGAAATTGATGAGCTAGTAGAAGGTAAGGGCTGTGAAAGTCCGTTTGCTATCCGCAAAGAGATGGAGCGGATTATGATGGATTACGTGGGGATTTTCCGTAACGGCCCTGAGCTCGATAAAGCCGTCGCTGAGCTACAAGCGTTACTTAAGCGTTCACATGCTATCGGCCTTAAATGTCATAAGCGTCATGCAAACCCTGAGCTTGTAGAAGCGCTACGGGTTAAGCGCATGCTTAAAGTGGCACTCACGGTCGCTTGTGGGGCTGCAGCGCGCACTGAAAGCCGCGGTGCTCATGCCCGTGAAGACTTTCCGCAGCGCAATGATAAAGATTGGTTGAACCGTACCCTATCGAGCTGGCCAGATGCTAATAGTTTATCGCCGCAGCTTGAGTATGAGCAGCTAGATGTGATGACGATGGAGTTGCCTCCAGGATATCGTGGTTACGGTATTGATAATGCTATCGCTCATCCGGATACCGCTAGGCGTGAGCAGGAGATAAGCGAGATCTTAGCTCAGCTAGGGCCCGATGCGGACAGACATCAGCAGCAACATGCATTGATGCCGTTTGACGTCCCAGAATCATTAAAACCAAAGAACGAACGTTTAAGTGACACGCTTGATAACTTGAGCGCAGGAGAGATCGCGAAATGAGCCAAGAAACGGCAACAGGCCGTACCTTAACCTTCAATATTTTCAGATATGATCCACAGGTTCCGGGTGACAAGCCTGAAATGGTGAAATATCAACTTGAAGAAACACCGGGCATGACAGTATTTATCGCATTGAATCGTTTGCGCGAAGAGCAAGACACTTCATTGCAGTTTGACTTTGTTTGCCGCGCAGGTATTTGTGGCAGCTGTGCTATGGTGATCAATGGTTTCCCCACTTTGGCTTGCCGTACATTGACCAGCAAGTACCCTAAAGGTGATATCACTTTGATGCCACTGCCGGGATTTGAGTTGATAGGCGATCTATCGGTTAATACAGGTAAGTTTATGCGTGAGCTGGCTGAGCGCTTAAAGCTGTGGCTGCACCCAATTAGTGACGACATTGATGTGCACCGTTTAGAAACGCCAATGGATCCTGCCGAAGCCGCCAAGCTATATGAGTTAGAGCGCTGCGTAGAGTGTGGCGTGTGTGTATCGGCCTGTGCGACTAAGCAGATGCGTGACACCTTTGTGGGCGCTGTGGGCATGATGAAGTTGGCACGCTTTGAACTCGATAGTCGAGATGGTCGTGAACTAGAAGACTTTTATCATGTAATTGGTAATCAAGATGGTGTGTTTGGCTGTATGACGTTGTTGGGTTGTCAAGATAATTGCCCTAAAGACTTACCGCACATGCAGCAGATTGCGTATCTACGTCGTAAGATGGCAGTCACACTTGTCTAAGCTATTACGTATTAGCCATAACGTACTAGCTTAGCGCGACGATTGAAAAAGCCTGCAGATGCAGGCTTTTTTGTGGGTGACGTTTAGCCGCCATTTACCTACAATCAACTTATAATAAAGCTATATTTATAAATGGAATTTTGATAATGCAACTCAACGATCTCAGACTTTTTGTACGGGTAGCCGATTGCGGTAGCCTCACCGCGGCGGCTGTTGAGTTAGATATTTCTTCTGCGGTGGCGAGCGCGGGGCTCAAACGATTAGAAAAGGAGTTGGGTACAGCCTTATTTATTCGTAGTACTCGAAGCTTAAGGTTAACCGATTCGGGTGAGCGCTATCTTATTCATTGTCGGCGTGCGCTAGCCGATTTAGAGGTGGGTCAACGAGCGATAGAAAGTACTCAGGCGAGTATCTCTGGTGTTGTGAGTCTGTCGGTGCCTTCTGATGTTGGTCGTAATGTTTTGCTTCCTTGGCTTGATGCCTTTCTACTTGAGTACCCAGAGCTAAAGTTGCGTCTACATATCGGTGATAACTTGTCGGATTTTTATCATGACAAGATTGATGTGGCGCTGCGTTCAGGTAAACCTAAAGACTCAGCGCTGGTGGCCTTTAAAATTTGTAATTCACGCCGGGTACTTTGCGCCTCGCCGGATTACATTAAGCGCTTTGGTGAGGTGAGCTCCTTGGAGCAGTTACCACAGCATAATTGCTTATTTTTTATGTTGGATGAGCGTACCCATGACCAATGGGTTTTTAATCGAAATGGCCAGCAACATAAAGTGAGAGTGAGCGCTAACCGTACCTGTAATGATGCTGATATCGCTCGTCGCTGGGCCGTTGCAGGCCAAGGGCTAGTATTTAAGTCTTGGTTAGATCTGACTGATGATATCGAATCGGGGCGTTTAGTGCCTTTGCTTAATGATTATCAAGGGGAAGAGGCCGATTTATATCTTGTGTGCCCTGGGCGGGAGCATGTGACGCCAGTGATTTTGTTACTGAGGGATATGCTTAGAGACCGCAGTAAGGAGCGCCTAGCACGTGTGAAGCATTATATGGAGTAGTGCGTTTGGGGTAACATAAGTTTTGGATAAAAAGTGTTAAGTCGCAAAAATTTTTGGGGAAACAACAGATACAAAAAAACCGCACGAATGCGGTTTTTTAGTTTATACCGACCTAGGTTGGTATATTAAAAGCGAATTAGCTCTTAGCGCGTTTCATTGCAGTGAAGAACTCATCGTTAGTCTTGGTCATTGCCAATTTATCGATAAGGAATTCCATGCCTGTCACTTCATCCATTGGATTAAGGATCTTACGTAGGATCCACATCTTCTGTAGTTCATCCGGAGTCGTTAGTTTCTCTTCACGACGAGTGCCTGAGCGGTTGAAGTCAATTGCAGGGAAGACGCGCTTCTCTGCTGCTTTACGAGAAAGGTGTAACTCTTGGTTACCTGTACCTTTAAACTCTTCGTAAATCACTTCATCCATCTTAGAGCCGGTATCAACAAGCGCGGTAGCGATAATAGTTAAGCTGCCGCCGTGTTCGATGTTACGAGCTGCACCAAAGAAGCGCTTAGGACGGTGTAGAGCATTGGCATCAACACCACCAGTAAGTACCTTACCAGATGAAGGGATTACCGTGTTGTAAGCACGTGCTAGACGTGTGATCGAGTCAAGTAAGATAACAACGTCTTTCTTGTGCTCAACTAAGCGTTTTGCTTTTTCAATTACCATTTCGGCAACTTGCACGTGACGGCTTGCTGGCTCATCGAAGGTAGAAGCAATCACTTCACCTTTAACCATGCGTTGCATCTCGGTTACTTCTTCAGGACGTTCGTCGATAAGCAGTACCATCAACACCACTTCTGGGTTGTTGTTAGTGATGCTTTGCGCCATGTTCTGGAGTAATAGAGTTTTACCCGCTTTTGGCGGTGCAACGATAAGACCACGCTGACCTTTACCAATTGGTGAACATAAATCCAGAATACGTGAAGTAATATCTTCAGTTGAACCGTTACCACGCTCCATGCGCATACGTTCTTCTGCATGCAAAGGTGTTAAGTTTTCAAAAAGGATTTTGTTGCGAGAGTTTTCAGGCTTGTCGAAGTTAACTTCGGTCACTTTTAGAAGGGCGAAATAACGCTCACCTTCTTTTGGTGGACGAATTTTACCAAAAATCGAGTCACCAGTACGCATGTTAAAGCGTCGAATTTGGCTAGGTGATACGTAGATATCATCTGGGCCCGCTAAATATGAACCATCTGAGCTACGAAGGAAGCCAAAGCCATCTTGTAAAATCTCTAAAACGCCACCACCGAAAATATCTTCACCGCTTTTAGCGTGGGCCTTAAGGATAGAGAAAATAATGTCTTGCTTACGAGCACGAGCCATATTTTCTAGCTTCATGTCTTGAGCAAGCTGGACTAAATCTGATATTGGGGTGTCTTTTAATTCTGATAAATTCATCGTGGTGGGTCTTGTTTTGTACGTGGCAATGCCATCTACGATCAAAGGTTTTGTAGCTTATTGAATATCGATCGGATAGCGAGAAGTGGGTTAATTAAGAATGTTTCTGGTTATTAAAGTAGCACTAACAGGGCGGGGCGTCTAGAAGTTTAGTTCAACCCGACACATTTTCTTATTGAAGCTGTGTCGGGAATCACTTAATACCGTGCAATCGTTGATTAAACGGTATACTCGCAGTTAAATTTGCGCGTCAATAAACTCTTTAAGTTGAGTCTTTGATAGTGCGCCTACTTTAGTTGCAGCTAGCTCGCCTGCTTTGAAAAGTAATAATGTAGGGATGCCACGAACGCCGTATTTAGCTGGTGATACGTTGTTTTGATCAACATTCAACTTAGCGATTGTGATCTTACCTTCGTACTCTTCAGCCACGTCATCTAAGATTGGGGCGATCATCTTACATGGGCCACACCATTCAGCCCAAAAATCAACCAGAACTGGTAGTTCAGAGTTAATTACATCATTTTCAAAGCTATCGTCGCTTAGGTATACAATCTTGTCGCTCATGGTGTTCTCCAGTTTAGTTGCCATTGCTGGTTTGTTAATGGCTTAACCTGTATATTGGGTCAGTAAAATAACTTTTCAAGCTAAAAGTTACGCAAATATTAATGTCGGCACTCTTTAGTACATTAAAACGCTTTAGACAAGACGCTGATTTACAGGCATAGTTAGCCTACGTCAACGACGTTTAACGCCAAGAAGCGTTTAAAATTGTCCTAAGAGAACGGTAAACACACGCTTAAATTTCATTGCATCGTAAAAATAGAGGGAATGATGATTCCGTCACTGATGCCTAAAATAGCGTGATAAACGTTTCTCCGAGTGTGCACCAATTTTCCGTGATAAAATTCTATCGCTATTTCAAACGATCAAGTTTTTTATTGCAACCTTTTACAGGTAAGCCTGCGCTATGAGCGATACACATTTATCTACACAGAAGTTTGCTGACTTTCCTCTACATAAAGAGGTTCATCAGGCACTTAACGAAACTGGATTTGAGTTTTGTACTCCAATTCAAGCTTTATCGTTACCCATTTTATTAGAAAAAAAAGATATAGCGGGTCAGGCACAAACAGGTACGGGTAAAACACTGGCCTTTTTAGTCGCCACTTTTAACCACCTTCTATCTACGCCGATCCCAGCGGAACGCCAACTAAATCAGCCTCGCGCGATTATCATGGCACCGACTCGCGAGTTGGCTATTCAAATCGCTAAAGATGCGAACCTACTGGCTAAGCATACTGGCCTAAAAGTGGGTATCGTATACGGCGGTGAAGGCTACGAAGTTCAGCGCAAAGTATTAGATAAAGGCGTTGATATATTGATTGGTACCACTGGCCGCATTATCGATTATGTGCGTCAAGGTGTGATCAATGTTAGTAGCATTCAAGCTGTTGTACTTGATGAAGCGGATCGTATGTTCGATTTAGGCTTTATTAAGGACATTCGTTTCTTATTTAGACGTATGCCTGATGCTAAATCACGTTTGAATATGTTGTTCTCTGCAACGCTTTCGATGAAAGTGCAAGAACTTGCTTATGACCACATGAATGAGCCTGTAAAAGTTGAGATCGCACCAAACGAGAAAACATCAAAGAATATTAAAGAGGAAATCTTCTATCCATCAATGGAGGAGAAGATGCCTTTGCTATTGTCTTTGCTTGAAGAAGACTGGCCAGAAAAAGCCATCGTGTTTTCTAATACCAAACACAGCTGTGAAAAAGTCTGGTCATGGCTTGAAGGTGATGGACATCGCGCAGGCTTGCTAACAGGTGATGTGCCGCAGAAGAAGCGTTTACGCATTCTGGAGCAATTCACTAAGGGCGAAATCGATATCTTAGTCGCAACTGACGTTGCAGCTCGTGGTCTACACATTGCTGATGTATCTCATGTATACAACTATGACTTGCCTGATGACTGCGAAGACTATGTGCACCGTATTGGTCGTACAGGCCGTGCGGGTCAAAAAGGGGTGTCGGTTAGCTTTGCATGTGAAGAGTATGCACTTAACTTACCAGCAATTGAGACATATATTCAGCACTCAATTCCTGTAACGTCATACGACAGTGATGCGCTGCTTGATGATATTCCGCCACCAGTGCGAATTCATCGTAAGCCTAGTACTCATACTCGTAATACTCGTGGTACAGGTAGCGGTAGTGCTCGCCCACAAGGCGGTCAACGTAGTGGCCCACGTCGTCACGACAGAACGCGTAGACATTCATAAGCGAAGCTCAATGACAACACCTCTTTACGCAGCCATTACGTTAGGCTCGAATAGTTTTAATATGCTGGTCGCTAGAACTGTGGGCCAGCAACCCCAAATTATTGCGAAATACAAACGTAAAGTCCGCTTAGCCGAAGGCATCCAAGCTGACGGCTCGTTGAGTGAAGAGGTGTTATTACGCGGTTTAGACTGTTTGACCATGTTTGCCGACATGCTCAAAAAGGAAGGTGTTTCTGCCCGTAATATTGCTGTTATCGCAACGGCAACGTTAAGAAATATCTCTAACTCCGATGATTTTTGTCGTCGAGCTCTCCCTATCCTCGGCCATCCAATTGAAATCATCTCTGGCATGCGTGAAGCTGAGCTTATCTATCAAGGTATGGTTGCGACAACAGAAGGTGAAGGGCGCCGTCTTGTTATTGATATTGGCGGGGCAAGCACAGAGTTTATTATTGGTGATGGTAATAAGGTCCTACTTAAAACCAGTTTAGCCATTGGTTGTGTCACTTTTAATGAGACTTTTTTTAGTCACTATCCATTCCAGCAGTTGGATTTTGATGATGCCAAAGCTCAGGTGAAAAGTGTCCTCGGTGAGCAATTATCTGCTCTTAAAACACTGGGTTGGCATTGTGTTGTTGGCGCCTCTGGTAGTGTGCAGTCTGTTGTAGAATTACTTAGTCATCGTAATCAGTCATCTACAATTACCTTGGATGTTTTACTGAGCCTAAAACAAGAAGTGTTAGCGCAAAACGATGCTTCAATGGTCGAGATTATTGGGCTAAATCAAGAAAGAGCCCCAACATTTGCCGCCGGTGTGTCAATTTTATTAGCGCTATTTGAGTTACTTGAAATACAAAACTTATCTCTTTCTGGTGGCGCGCTTCGTGAAGGCGTATTGCAAACCTTAGCTAGTCATATTTAGTTTTTCTGCATTATTTTCTATATTGCAGCTCCTCGCTAAACATTCTCCTTTCTATGTTGCTATTTAGTCCAGATCGATCTCGGTGTTGTGAGGGTTAATAACTTGATCTGTTAATCAATCAATTAGCTGACACTCTTAATTAGTGTTACTAAACCGGACAGTAGAAATAGAATTAAGCTTCGATAGTATGGCATTATTGAAATAATAAAACCCCTTCATCCCCTTATCAAGCTTGTGTACCTAAGCGCACTTTTTAGTGAGTAAATACTCTTGCTGACTGTAATTCAGTTCAATTATCTCCAGTAATGACCAGTGATAATCATTCCCCTCTTAACTTGTTAAATATGTTAACAAATTAACTTTCAGTATCCCGTTAACGTTTGAGCTTCCTCTCTCCGATGAGTCTGTACCCCTCTATTTATAAGCACTTTTTGAATAAAGTACATTGTATGAAATATATTAACTATGTTAATGTTTTGTTGCGCTTGGATGTTTTGCACTCAAAATCACTAATAAATATTTTAACTAAGCGCTTACTAAAAGAAGATTTAAGGGAGAATTAATTATGTCTGGAAGTAACGCTTTAAAACGATTTTCGCCAAAGAAGACACTAGCGGCTTTGGCCGTGGGTTCTGTGTTGTTTTTGTCTGCGCCATCCGTTATGGCCGCCGATACAAGTATTGTAAAAGGTCACATTGAAAATGCTTCAGGTAGTAACCTGTCTAATGTAACTATTACGCTTAAACATATGACTAAGGGTCTTGTGTTTACGGTTGAAACCGGCGTTGTTGATCAAATCAAGGTGCTAGACGCAGCTACCCCAAGGGTTGTATCGCATTAGGCAGCTTGCTTCCTAAT
>NZ_JBRIMB010000052.1:0-34901 GCF_052977265.1 Shewanella sp. 0m-8
ATTCCCCTGTAGTTCAGTTGGTAGAACGGCGGACTGTTAATCCGTATGTCACTGGTTCGAGTCCAGTCTGGGGAGCCACTTTAATTTTCACTCTATGTTTGAAAGGTTTTTTCGATTCCCCTGTAGTTCAGTTGGTAGAACGGCGGACTGTTAATCCGTATGTCACTGGTTCGAGTCCAGTCTGGGGAGCCAACCTTTTCACTTCTTGCTTCACCTCAATTTTTTTCAGCACTCTTTCTTCACCACTCAGTTTTCAACACTTTAAAACTCCCAAATAAATCCACTGCAATAAATCTGCAAATCTGTTTATAATGCTTTCAACTAAACCTGTATAACTCAAACTATTACGAGTTATTGACCGCGTTGAATGGATTCTTTATGACAACCTCTAAACTTTTCCAGTTGTTTTTAGTTTTACTTTTTTTAGCGCTTAGCTTTTTTAGTTATCAACATGAAAAACAAAGCTTAATGGCCCAGACTCACATAACCCTCGAGCAATATGCCACTAGCATTAAGCAACACAAACAGTGGCAAGGAAACGGTCAAACACTCTACAACTTGCTAAAACAACAATTTAGCTTCCAATTTTTTCAATATATCGACAAATCAGATAGCAGTAATAATTTCACCAAGGGCCAACTCGTGCTTAAGGAGAAAACCGATCTAACTCAATTATTCGCTATTGATTCTGCTTACACTCATGCGCTTGATGCTGGGCGACTGCAGGTAAAACTGTCAAATGTGACTCCGATAGACAACACCGTGACCCAGTTTACGCATCATCTCATTATTATTTGGGGGACGTTTCTACTAATTAGTTTGACTCATTTACTGTTGAGCATAAGACAGAAAAAAACGATCGCCTATATTTGCAGCCATATTGACAATTTAGCTAAACTTTCTTTCAATGCCATCGAGCAATCCCGTATAAAAGGTGAATTTAAAAGCGTCGGATTAACGCTGGACAAAAGTAAACAGCAGTTAAAAGCCAGAATCGATGAATTTCATGAAGCTCATGAACAATTATGCAAAACGGCCTTTCAAGACCCCATTACCGGTTTTGGCACTCGGGCCCGTTTTACTGAAAAACTTGATGAAATCTGTAAACCCGAACGTAAAGAGCTCGGTATATTGGTCGTTATTAGAGCCACAGAGCTCGCCTCAATGAATCAGATGCATGGAAGAGAAGCTGGTGATGATTATCTTACTCGTATAGCAGACGAGATCAGGCGTGCGTTGAGTGATAATCCACAAGCACAGTTTTATCGGATCGCTACTGCCGATTTTGCTATCGTGATTGCCGATGTAGGCATTAAACAAGCCACCGAATTAGCAGAAATACTCAAGACGGCATTTAAAGAATATCAACAACAACTTGGAACACCATCTATTGGTCATATTGGTTTAGTGCCCTATCTTCAAGATAGCGACCCAGTGTCTTTAATGACCCTCGCTGACACGGCTGTTAGTATTGCACAAACCTTAGGCCCTAACTGTTATCATCTTCAAGAAAAATTAACCGGTGGCGAGCTTTTTGGTGAGAGTCGCTGGAAAGTGGCTATTAATGACCTATTACGACGCAAAGCAATTAAATTTTACATACAAGCTATACGCCCATGTAGAAACGATGTCGAATCTTACCGAGAGTTACTATCACGATTTTATAATAGCCAAGGTAAACTTTTACCTACGACAACCGTTATAGCAATGGCTGAGCGCCACGGTATGAGCGAAGAGATAGATAAACTCGTAGTCCTTAATACCATGCGCATACTGCTTACTCATCCTAACCTTAGTGGACTTATCGGCATCAACATCAGTGCAGCATCAGCCACCAATAAAGCCTTTGTTTCTTGGCTAAAAACCATCTTGAGTAGACAGAGGCAAATTGCAGCACGATTAGTGTTTGAAGTTAACGAATCAGGAATGCAAACAAACTTGAGTGCGACCTATCACTTTATCAATGAACTGCACAGTGTCGGCTCACGGATATCGATTGAGCGCTTTGGTTTAGGCTTTACCTCATTTAAATTTTTTAAAGAGGTCCGCCCTGACTTTATTAAATTAGATCATAGTTATACCCAAGGGATCAGCCAAGACCAGCATAATAAGTTCTTTGTAAAAATGATTATTGATATTGCTCGAAAGCTCAGCATTCGAGTAATAGCGACCGGTGTAGAGAAACAAGAAGACAAATTGATCATGGAGCAACTGCTCATCGATGGCTTACAGGGCTACTATATTGCCAAACCCACCCCATTTATGCAGGGCGAGGATATGAAAGAGCAAGCTTGATATTGGTTATTTATAAGGCAAACTTTTTAACCTTGCTTTCTATGTGTTGTTAATACCTAAGGAAAAGCCGATAATAGCTGTAATTCTGTCTAACAAAATTGATTCGAGATGAGTGAATATCTCCTTTTATTGATTGGCACTGTGCTAGTCAATAATTTCGTATTAGTAAAATTTCTTGGTTTATGCCCATTTATGGGTGTGTCTAGCAAACTTGAGTCAGCCATTGGCATGTCAATGGCGACCACTTTTGTACTAACCTTGGCCTCAATACTGAGTTACTTAGTCAATCAGTACCTTTTGCTGCCTTTTGACTTAGGCTATTTGCGCACTATGAGCTTTATTTTAGTGATCGCTGTGGTCGTACAGTTCACCGAGATGTTAGTGCAAAAAACCAGTGCTTCTTTGCATCGAGCGTTAGGCATTTACTTACCGCTTATCACTACAAACTGTGCAGTTCTCGGTGTTGCTCTGCTTAATATCAATGAAAAACATGGCTTTATTGAATCTGCTATTTTTGGATTCGGCGCAGCTGTGGGCTTTTCACTGGTATTGGTTCTTTTCTCAGCCATGAGAGAACGCCTTGCCGCTGCCGATGTCCCGACACCGTTCAAGGGGGGCGCAATCGCAATGGTCACAGCAGGACTTATGTCCCTCGCCTTTATGGGATTCACAGGGTTGGTTAAATAAACATGTCAGGTATTGTCATCGCTATTGTTGTACTAACAATACTCGCGCTAGTCTTTGGTGTTCTACTGGGATTTGCCGCTGAAAAATTCAAAGTTGAAGGTAACCCGCTTACAGATCAAGTCGAAGCATTATTGCCTCAAACACAATGCGGCCAATGTGGTTACCCTGGCTGCCGCCCTTATGCTGAAGCCATCGCTAATGGGGATAAAATCAATAAGTGTCCGCCGGGTGGAACGGCCACCATGGAGAAACTTGCCGACTTAATGGGTGTCGATCCTGAGCCTCTCAACGCGACTAATGAAGTGCAAGTAAAAAAAGTTGCCTACATCCGTGAAGAGGAGTGTATTGGCTGTACTAAGTGTATTCAAGCTTGTCCTGTCGATGCCATTCTTGGCTCTGGCAAGTTAATGCATACCGTCATTACAGACTATTGCACAGGTTGCGATCTATGCGTTGCACCTTGCCCTGTTGATTGTATTGACATGCTACCAGTAGAACAAACGACCAAAACTTGGGATTGGCAGCTTAATGCGATCCCCGTAAAACAGTTGCAAGAGGATAAGCCGTGTTAACTTTATTAGAGCAAATTGATAAAGGTACGCTTTGGCGCTCACATGGTGGCGTTCATCCTCCAGAGTTGAAAATATTATCTAACACCAGCCCTATTGGACAACTGCCACTCGCCAGCCAATACATTTTGCCACTAACCCAAGTTGGTGACAGTGCACTCTTGGCCATCAAGGTTGGCGATCGAGTCTTAAAAGGTCAACCTCTGACCACAGGAACCAGCTTTGCGTACAGTCCTGTGCATGCACCGACTTCTGGTACTGTCACAGATATTAAGCCAATGCCAAGTAATCATGCATCCGGTATTAGTGTTCTGAGCTGTATTATCGAAGCTGATGGCCTAGACGCAGCAGTTGAGGTAACCTCAGCCGAACCCGATAAGCTAACAAATCAACAGATCCTGCACAAAATCCAACAGGCTGGTATCGCAGGTCTTGGCGGCGCCGCATTCCCCACTCATATCAAGCTGAGCCCGGCAAGTGAGATTGAGCTCGTTATTATCAATGGTATTGAATGCGAACCTTACATCACTTCCGATGACCGTTTAATGCGCGAGCATAGTGATGAGATCTTTTCTGGCATTACTATTATCGAAAAGCTTCTTAAACCTAAACGGATTATTATCGCTATTGAAGATAATAAACCTGAGGCTATCGAGGCGATGCAACATGCGCTTAATCGCAGCACGATGGCAACAGATAGCACCAGAATCACTTCCGTTCCCACCAAGTATCCATCCGGTGGTGAAAAACAGTTAATTCAAATTCTAACTGGCCAAGAAGTACCATCAGGTGCTATTCCTGCCCAGCTCGGTATGTTGGTGCAGAATGTCGGTACTGCTTATGCTATTCATGATGCCGTCATTAATGGCCATGCGCTAACCAGCCGAGTGGTGACCGTAACCGGACTTAATAGCCAAACGCCAGGTAACTATTGGATACCAGTGGGTACGCCGATAAAGCACATTCTTGACTCACTGGGTTTTAATGGCGACTTAGATAGCGATAAAATTATTATTGGCGGTCCTATGATGGGGCACGCATTACCTAACGTACAGGCTCCTGTTTTAAAGGGAACCAACTGCATCCTTCTTCCAAGTAATGAAGAGATAGCAGATGACGCGGTAGAAAAACCTTGTATTCGCTGTGGAGAGTGCGCAGTTGCCTGCCCCGCTCTTTTATTACCGCAACAACTATTCTGGCACGCCAAAGCCGAAGAATATGACAAGGCAGCCAGTTTTAACCTGCATGATTGTATCGAATGCGGTTGCTGCAGCTTTGTATGCCCAAGCGATATTCCACTGGTCGAATATTACCGTGTTGCAAAGTCCGCATTACGTACTCAAACCGAAGAAAAGAAACAAGCTGATTTTGCTAAGCAACGTTTCGAAGCGAGATTACAACGCTTAGAAGAAGAAAAGTTAGCCCGTGAAGCCAAGGCAAAAGAAGCGGCCGAGCGACGCAAAGGTGGGATGACGAATACAGACAAGAATGCAGTAGCGGAAGCTATGGCACGAATAAAAGCCAAAAAGGCTGCAGAAACAATGCAAGCCAGTACCTCAACGCCAGTCGATGACAAAGCGTTGGCTGAAGACAAAACGTTAATCGATAAAAAAGCGCAGGTGGCTGCGGCTATAGCCCGTGCTAAAGCTAAAAAAGACAAACCAAGCTCTGACACATCGGTATCTGCAGAGTCACAAAATGAGTCACAAGATGGGTCCTCGCGTTTATTAAACGACAAGCAGGCCCAAGTTGCAGCCGCGATAGCGCGCGCTAAAGCGAAGAAAGCCGCACAATCAGATTCTAGCTCTCAGGCGAGTACTATTGCCACTGACGAAAGTGATGCGTCCTCTGTCGCTGTTACAGGTGCCAACGATGACAAAAAGGCAAAAATTGCCGCTGCCGTCGCTCGCGCTAAAGCGAGGAAAGCCGCACAAACAGATACTGGCTCTGACTTAGGTTCTAGCTTGAACTCTGGCTCAGCTCAGGGCTCTGAAGCGACTGCTGATGTTGCCGCTTCCCCTGTAGAAAGTGACGTTCCTGTTGTCGCAGATACTGGTGCCAAGGATGACAAAAAGGCAAAAATTGCCGCTGCCATCGCTCGCGCTAAAGCGAGAAAAGCCGCTCAATCGGATACTGGCTCAGACTCTGACTTAGGTTCTAGCTTGAACTCTGGCTCAGCTCAGGGCTCTGAAGCCACTGCTGATGTTGCTGCCACGGTCGAAAGTGATATGCCCTTTGTCGCAGATACTGGTGCCAAGGATGACAAAAAGGCAAAAATTGCCGCTGCCATCGCTCGCGCTAAAGCGAAGAAGACGGCTTTAAATGCGGCTGAACCGCTGGCAATGCTTGAGGCAGAAATCCAGCAAGTAACAAATACACCAGAGACTGTTATGGAGGGAGATGTTGATACTAAGCCCGCAACAGTTCAAGAAAAGCAACAAGATATGACGCCTGAACAACGTAAAAAAGAGCGTATTGCCGCCACTATTGCGAAGGCAAAAGCCAAAAAAGCTCAAGCACAATTGCAGGAAAAGGAATAAACCATGGCGTTTAAGTTAGCCTCATCACCTCATTTAAAGGTACAGCTACAAACCCAGACCGTAATGCGCCGAGTGATTTTATGTGCGCTACCGGGTATTGCGACCCAGTGTTATTTCTTTGGCTGGGGCGTGTTAATCCAAGTGATGTTGGCAGTCGTAGTTGCACTCGCTGCTGAAGCCGCTGTATTAAACTTGCGAAAAAGAGCCGTACTCCCGACGATCAGTGATAATAGCGCTGTATTAACCGCAGTGTTAATTGGTGTTGCAATTCCATCTATTGCACCTTGGTGGATCGTCGTCATCGGCACTTTATTTGCTATTGTTCTTGTTAAACAGCTCTATGGTGGCCTTGGGCAAAATATTTTCAACCCCGCTATGGCTGCCTATGTCATGCTGCTAATCTCATTTCCTGTGCAGATGACAAGTTGGTCAATCCCAACCGCTATTGCGCAAAACCCTATGGATTTAGGGCTAACCCTGCAAGCTATTTTTGGCTCTATGTCTGCAGAGCAGTTAAATGTTTATAAGCTAGGTTTTGATGGTCTTGCGATGGCAACGCCACTCGACACGGTAAAAACAGATTTAGCGCTTGGCTTAACCATGTCTGAAAGCCTTGGGAAATCGGTATTCTTTGACGGCTTTGGGGTCGGTTGGTTCTGGGTCAATATGGCCTATCTTGCTGGCGGTTTAGTGATGTTAAAACTAAAGGTGATCCGTTGGCATATCAGTGTGGCTATTTTAGGCTCACTCTTTGTCTGCAGCAGTTTTGGCTATCTGTTAAGTCCCGACACGCATGTAGGGCCATTGATGCAGCTGTTTTCTGGTGCCACCATGATTGCCGCATTTTTTATTGCGACCGATCCAGTCACTGCTGCGACAAGTGTACGTGGCAGACTCATTTTCGGTGCGCTTATTGGCGTGCTCGTTTATGTGATTCGAACCTTTGGCGGCTACCCCGATGCTTTTGCTTTTGCCGTACTACTCGCTAACCTTTGTGCACCATTTATTGACTACTACGTCAAACCTCGCACCTATGGCCACCGTACTGGCAACTGAGTATAAAGAGAGTTTACTTTGAAAAAATCTATGTTAAAAAACGGTTTATTACTCGGTCTATTTGCTCTTCTATGTACTGGGCTAGTGGCTGTTGTCAACCAATTTACCTTTGATAAAATTAAGCAGCAAGAGCAAATTGAACTCGCTCGAGTGTTACATCAAATCGTTCCTGATGAAATCCACGATAATGAACTCACGGCACATTGTATTTTGCTCAAGTCCGCTGAATTCTTAGGAACAAGTGATGCCCTACCCGCTTATATCGCGACTAAAAACGATCAAGGTGTGGCGATCGCTATCGAAGCCATTGCCCCAGATGGCTATAACGGAAATATTCGAATTATTATTGGCATTAGTCATACAGGTGAAGTGCTAGGGGTACGAACTCTCTCTCACCAGGAAACACCAGGGCTTGGTGACAAGATAGAGCTGAGGAAGTCTGAATGGGTAAAATCATTCGACGGATTGCAGCTATTATCAGACAAAGACAAGCGTTGGAATGTCAAAAAAGATGGCGGTGAGATAGATCAATTTACCGGTGCAACCATTACGCCGCGCGCTTATGTTAAAGCCGTCAAAAAAGCCGTGCAGTATTTTAATGCCCATAAAGCACAACTGTTATCAGCGCCAGCTAATTGTGAGGTTGGAAATGAGTGATTACAAAGAACTCGCCAGACAAGGCCTGTGGAAAAATAACCCAGGACTGGTTCAATTATTAGGGCTTTGCCCTCTACTTGCGGTAACCGCAACGTTGACCAATGCCTTAGGCCTGGGGTTAGCGACGATGTTAGTACTAATAGGCTCTAATATCCTCGTTTCTCTTGTACGTGATTTTGTCCCTAAAGAGATCCGTATTCCTGTTTTTGTGATGATAATTGCCGCTCTTGTTACCACAGTGCAGTTACTGATCAATGCCTATGCCTATGGGCTATATCTATCGTTAGGTATTTTCTTACCGCTTATCGTTACTAATTGCGTCATTATTGGCCGCGCCGAGGCATTTGCCTCGCGTAATAACGTAGCGAAATCTGCATTTGATGGATTAATGATGGGGCTAGGTTTTACACTTGTTCTTTGCATATTAGGCGCAAGTCGCGAGATCTTAGGTCAAGGCACGCTATTTTATGGTGCAGATCAGTTGTTAGGTGAATGGGCTAAATCATTAACTATTCAAATTTGGCAGGTAGATACCAGCTTCTTATTAGCAATGTTACCACCAGGGGCATTTATTGGTATGGGATTATTGATTGCACTTAAAAATGTCATCGACCAACACTTGGCATCTAAGCAACCTCAAACAGAGCCAGAAGCCCCAACTCGTGCTCGGATCACCAAAGTCAGTTAGCCCTAATATTACAAATATCGATATTACGAGTATTGATAAAACGAGATTTGGTATAAATGTAGTGTCTGCACTTGATAGTAACGGCGCTTACAAACGAGATAATAACAACAATTATTACGGATAATGGATAATGAACGCTGAAAAACGTCGCTTAATTCTGGAACGGTTACGAGCCAATAACCCCCACCCAGAAACTGAACTCAACTTCTCAAGCCCATTTGAACTGCTAGTTGCAGTTACATTATCCGCTCAGGCCACCGATGTCAGTGTCAACAAAGCCACTGACAAACTGTTTCCCGTTGCCAATACCGCCAAAGCCATTGCTGATTTAGGTGTTGAAGGGCTTAAACCGTACATAAAAACTATCGGCTTGTATAACAACAAAGCGATTAACGTGGTTAAGGCCTGTGAAATACTGGTCGAAAAATACAATGGCGAAGTGCCTGAAGACAGAGAAGCACTAGAATCGCTTCCTGGCGTTGGCAGAAAAACGGCTAATGTTGTACTTAATACTGCTTTTGGCTGGCCTACCATCGCTGTAGACACCCATATTGATAGGGTTTCGAATCGCACTAAGTTTGCTATGGGTAAGAACGTAGTTGAGGTTGAGAAAAAGCTGTTAAAAGTGGTCCCAGCTGAATTTAAAGTCGATGTGCACCACTGGCTTATTCTGCATGGACGTTATACATGTATTGCGCGTAAACCACGCTGTGGCAGCTGTATAATTGAAGATCTGTGTGAATTTAAAGATAAAGTCTACCCAGAAGAGTAAGAATACGTTCTATAACACTGATTAAAAATAAAAGTTTAAAACAAAAAAGCCGCTATATGCGGCTTTTTTAATTCAATATCTTAGAACATGCAGATGAAGAAAATAGATAAAGTCACTGCAATAATCGCGCTTAGAGCAAGCGACATTTTTAGTTCGGTTTGCATCAAAATCTCCTTAATTGTCTATTTGCATAATATAAGAAAAATGAGACTTTCTCAGTCTAATTTAAACGTTTTGTGATCTAGATACTGACTAAAAAAATTGATCTCGCTCAATATTTCTAAAAAGTATTTAATCACCTTTTTAGAACTCAATAATAACCGATATACTTGGAACATAAAAACCTTAACCCTAGGACATAAAATGGCACAATTACTACACACCATGCTTCGCGTAGGAAATCTAGATCGCAGTATTGAATTTTACACCAACATTTTAGGCATGAAATTACTCAGACAAAGCGAAAACAGCGAATATAAGTACACCTTGGCTTTTGTCGGCTATGACGACGAGTCTACAGGTAGCGCGGTTATAGAGTTAACTTATAATTGGGGCACTGAAACTTACGATCACGGTAATGCATTTGGCCATATTGCGATTGGTGAAGAGGATATCTATGCTCGCTGTGAAGCTATTCGCGCAGCTGGCGGAAAAGTCATCAGGCCTGCAGGCCCTGTTGCTGGCGGCAGTACTGAAATTGCGTTTGTAGAAGATCCTGACGGCTATAAGATTGAATTTATTCAGATGAGTTCAGCGCAGAAAGGTTTAGGTTAAGCTTCTGTCTCACTTTTAAGGGTTCGCCTTCATACTATACAGGATTTAGAGTGAGCCTAATTAACCATTAAAAAAGCGCCCTAGGGCGCTTTTATTAAGTTATTAAAATTATTTAGATTTTAAAACTTGCTTGTAGATAGAAGTAGCGACCAAGCGTGTCGTAGGTATATGGATCGGTGTTAGCATCATTATTACCAGAGTAATATGGCGGTTCTTTATCAAATAGGTTATTGACGCCTAGTGATAACTGAACTCCGTTATTCAAGTAATATGAACCAGACAAATCATGGTAAACAACACTTCCTACCGTAGGTGCTAAACAAGATGATGGATCTTCTTGGCAATCATAGCTATCCATTCCTGAGATATAGCGTGCTTGATAATTTGCAGACCAATCCGCACCTTGTACGCCTAAATCAAAGTTACTCTTCACCTTGGCAAAGCTACCCATTCCAGAAGTAATGAAGCCTGCATAATCAATCTTCTGACCAGAAATTTCTGATTCATTTTCAAGGAGAATTGTTGTGTCTAAACCAGTTCTCCAATCAAGCCCTAACACTTCAAATGTGTAAGCAAGGTTAACGTCAATACCGGAAGTATCTTCTGCGCCAATGTTTTGAAGCTGATTATTAAACTTAATTTTACCACTTAATGGATCATAAGTGATATCAGCTGACTGACAAAGCGCTGTACCTGTATTGATTTGCTCACCAGAACTATTCATACATTGCTCTGCAATGTAGTTTGAATCAACCAATGCAATTGAGTTCGTGATTGAAATATCGTAGTAATCAGCAGTAACAGAGAATCCATCTAAGTAACTAGGTGAATAAACGAAACCAACGGTAAAGGTTTCAGCTTCCTCTGGTGTAAGATTTTCATTACCACCACGTGTAACTTCAGCTTGATAGCTCTTTTCACCCGTTACAGGATGAGTAATCTTATCGAATGATGTAGCATTACCTGAATACAACTCATCTACTGAAGGTGCTCTGAATGCTGTTGAAGCAACACTTCGAAGCATAAAGTCATCAGTCATTTTCCAGGTTAGACCCAGCTTCCAAGTACTATCACTTCCAAACGTGCTGTAATCGAAATAACGAACCGCTGCACTTAGATCTACTTGCTGAGCAAGTGGAAGATCTGACAATAATGGTATCGCTAATTCCAAATACGCTTCATTAACATCGTACTCACCTTCAGTTGGGTCAACTTTAGGGTCGTTTGCTAAACCTTGAGCAGTAAGAGAATCAGGAATAAACCAAGCTTTTTCTTTACGGTGCTCAATACCTGACGCAAAGCCTAAGTAGCCAGCAGGTAGCTCCATGACTTCACCCGACAAGTTACCTGAAATGATAAACATTTCACTACCACCGGTGTTCTGCTCAGTGTACGTGTAACCGTCCATATTCTCACTTGACCACGAATCTTGAGCCAGTGGATTGAAGCTACCCTCTGAGATATCTTCATTTAGTGAGCCCATGTTTACCAAGTTGGCAAGACGGTCTACCGAGTCATTGCGGCCATAATTGACAGAGGTGTCCCATGTCCAACCGTTATCAAGCATGCCTTCTAGACCTACTACTACACGCGCTGTATCGACAACTTGACTAAATTCACGCGGACCGACTTCAGTTAAACGGCGCTTGTAAGCTAACGTCGTACCGTCTTCGATTCCATACAGCTCTTTTAACGCACCGTCATCCCATGCAGAGTTATAATCAAATTCAGTGTAGATTGGCTGTGGAGCCATCTGCTGTTCTGACCAGCGCTTTGAGTACATTGTTTCAGTAAACAGCGTGGTATCATCAGTTAGGTCAAAGTTAGCCAGAGCAGTAAAGTTTAAACGCTCCATAGGCGTATACAAAAAACTATCCGCTGAATAGTTATAAGCGTCTGTAACGTGGACATACTTATCCCAGCTACCATCAGGGCTTCCTTGATAGTCACCATCTGGACCATAAAGGTGACCATTTTCAGAGTAAGAGCTACCCGCACAAACGAGTTCACCGTTACTTTCTGTTAAAGGACAGTCAGAGAAACCACGATCAGATTGACTTGCAGAGCCACGTTTCATGTATTGAACACCCATGACCACGTTACCGCCGTCAAAGTTGCCTCCAGTGGTTAAATCAAAGCTAGTTTCTTCAGCATCACCTTGACCAGAAATTCCGGTTTGAACATTTAGTTCTAAGCCTTCAAAATCGTCTTTTAAAATAATATTTACTACACCTGCAACAGCATCAGAACCATAAACAGATGATGCGCCATCTTTTAGTACTTCAACACGTTTGATCATTGAAACTGGAATAGTATTTAAATCTACAGTTGAGGCTGCACCAGTACCTGAGTTAACCATACGACGGTTATTAACCAATACAAGTGTTCTTTGTGAGCCTAAACCACGCAAGTTGATAGATGCGCCACCTTGCGAGCCGTTGTTAACGCCAGGGTTTGTCATTGCGCCGCCTGTGGCGGTCATTTTTTGTAGCACTTCATCGATAGAAGTTGCACCTGATGCTTTAATTGCACTCGCGTCGATAACGGTTACTGGCGATGCCGTTTCCATGTCTGTACGTTGAATACGGGAGCCGGTAACTGCAATGCGTTCTACATCGGCACCAGCTTCTTCAGCAAAGGCTGTATTTGATACGGTAAATGCGCTGGTAGAAACCGAAGCGATTAAACCAAACTTAATCGCAGAGGCCAATTTAGATGGTCTGTTCATTATGTAGTACTCCCTAAACCTAATTATTTTTATATATACGTCATTTGTTATTCCTGACGTTGATATGGATACTGCAATTTCACGTTTATGCCGTCAATCCAGCAATTCATTAACCATTCGCAATATTCTGTTAAAAAAAATAGCAATAAAGGTAACGTTAATTTTTCACATACCTATTTTACAATGTGACATTCGTCACGCAGCAGTACAATCAGCTGGAATATAATGGATATGCAGAGGAACACTCCGAAATGCGCGTAACCATTCGGCAACACAGCGGATACCATTAAGTGTGACACGCGTCACACTTTTGAGGTGATATCTTTAGTAAGTACAGGTGGATTCATGCGATTTTTTAGAAGTTGCTCATGTTTTTCCTAGTCAATCTAGGTTAGTACTCAGCTCTTGTTCAGCATCAAATTGCACACAATTGAGATAATGAGAATATATGTAACAATTCTAAATACCTGATATTCACAAGGCAACGCAATCAGATCACACTTTGAAACCTCAGTCTCATTGATCCCTGCTCAGTACAAATAGAGTTCGCATCTTGGTACGCCGTTTGCGGATGAAGCTTAGTCTTATGATGTTGGATGTTGGATATTTGGTGTTAGTCACTGGATACAGGAATTCACCTAGCAGGTGATAAATGATGAGGATGGTAAGAGAAAGTGAGGCAGTTGATAGAAAGAAACTAGGCGAAACAGGCCAATAATAGTGTGTACCACTTAAGCCTTCTGGATTGAAACAGACTAACGTGCAAGACAAAACTATTTACTGGTACTGATTTACCGGTACAACATTACAGGTATAAGAGTTTTTGAGGAGCAACAACCTTTGCTCCTCTTACACTATGCACTATGCACTATGCACTATGCTCTATGCTCTATGCTCAGTGCCGCTTAAGCTTGATAACATCACAAACCGATTGCTTTAAGCATCAGGTTTAATGATATTAAAGTGGTTATAAGCTCTTGGTGTTGCGATTCTGCCTCTTGGCGTTCTTTGTATAAAGCCTTGCTGGATAAGGAATGGTTCAAGGACATCCTCAATGGTTTCTCGCTCTTCGCCAATGGCTGCAGCGAGGTTATCTAGGCCAACAGGCCCCCCCATAAATTTGTCGATAATCGCCAACAACAGTTTTCTGTCCATATAGTCAAAACCTTCAGCATCGACATCTAACATGTCCAGCGCAGCTTCTGCAATCACTTTAGTGACATCACCGCTATGTTTAACCTCGGCAAAATCTCGAACTCGTCTAAGTAAACGATTGGCAATACGCGGCGTACCACGGGAGCGTCGCGCAATTTCTACAGCGCCTTCGTCGTCGATGTCAAGATCCATGACTTTCGCTGAGCGTGCCACGATACTGGACAGATCTTTGACGTTATAAAACTCAAGCCTTAGCGGAATGCCAAATCGTGCTCTTAACGGCGAGGTTAACGCGCCTGCTCGTGTTGTCGCGCCAACTAAGGTAAAAGGCGGTAAGTCTAATTTAATCGAACGCGCAGCGGGGCCTTCACCTATCATGATATCCAGCTGATAATCTTCCATTGCTGGATATAAAATCTCTTCTACGACGGGGCTTAAACGGTGGATTTCATCGATAAATAACACATCATTTGGCTCAAGGTTTGTCAGCAATGCAGCTAAGTCGCCTGCTTTTTCAAGTACAGGTCCAGAGGTTGACTTGATATTCACGCCCATTTCATTGGCAACAATCATCGCCAATGTCGTTTTACCGAGTCCTGGTGGGCCGTAAATCAACATATGATCTAACGCTTCTCCGCGTTTTTGAGCCGCTTCAATAAAGATTTTTAATTGTGCACGAGTATCATCTTGCCCAGTATACTCATCCAACATCTTAGGCCGCATCGCACGATCAACCGCTTCAATTTCATCGCGCTCTATTATATTGGGTTGTATGAGTCGGTCAGCTTCAATCATCTATATTCCTTAAAGCATCGATTTCAATGCAGATTTAATCAGCGTCTCTGAACTCATGCCATCGGTATAAACCGATGACACCGCTTTACTCGCCTGTGCAGGTTTATAACCCAAAGACAGTAATGCTGCGATAGCATCCTCTTCTGCTGTATTGACCACTACTGGCGCCTTGTAATTCGATTGCAACATAAACTCACGCTCTGAGCCTACAGAAGCTTCCATCAAGCTCTTTAATTTATCGCGCATTTCAACTAATAAGCGCTCTGCCGTTTTCTTACCCACACCCGGTAATTTTACCAGTGTGGCTATATCGTCACGTTCAACACAGACAACAAATTCACCCGCGGTCATACCCGATAAAATTGTTAATGCTAATTTAGGGCCGACACCGTTTGCCTTAATCAATAATCTAAATAGACTTCTTTCTTGTTTAGATACAAAACCATAGAGTAACTGCGCATCTTCTCTTACAATAAAGTGAGTATAAATAACCGCTTCTTGACCCAGTTCAGGCAGCTCAAAAAAACTGGTGAGCGGCATTTGGATCTCATACCCTACTCCAGAGACATCAACTAGCACCTCAGGTGCTTGTTTCTCAATTAATAATCCGCGTATACGACCTATCATTTATATCGTCCATATGTTCTTACACTGGCTCTGCCGCTAAGGGCGGCCAAACTTTGGCTAGTATGATAATGACACACTGCCACACCAAGCGCATCAGCCGCATCTGCTTGCGGCGCACTGGGCAGTTTCAGTAATTGCTGGATCATGTGCTGCACTTGTGATTTTTGCGCACGACCAGTTCCGACCACTGCACTTTTAATCTGAGTTGCGCTATATTCGGCTACAGATAAATTAGCTGCAGTTGCCGCAACGATTGCAGCGCCACGAGCTTGTCCGAGTTTGAGCGCTGAATCGGCATTTTTTGCCATAAACACCCGCTCAATAGCAAACTCGTCAGGCTGGTATTGTCTAATAATCTCGGACAAACCATCAAAAATTTGTTTCAAACGAATAGGGAGTTCATCAGAACTCGTTCGAATACAACCACTGCCAACATAAACTTGCTGTCGACCGACGCATTTAATGACGCCGTAACCTGTGATGCGGGATCCCGGATCGACCCCTAAAATTATTGCCATATAGGTTTTATTCCAGACCTTCCATCACTTCGTCAGAAATTTCTGCGTTATGATAAACTTCTTGTACATCATCATGATCTTCTAAGTTGTCGATTAAGCGTAAGAACTTAGGCGCAGTACTCGCATCTAAGTCCGCTTTGGTTGAAGGAACCATGGTCACTTCAGCATTAATTGACTCCAAGCCTGCAGCATCGAGGGCATCTTTGACGCGGCCAAAATCTTCAGGCGACATCAGTACGTCAATAGAGCCATCTTCATGGGTCACAACATCTTCAGCACCCGCTTCTAATGCGGCGTCCATGATTGTGTCTTCATCGACTCCTTCATAAGAGATGATCCCCTTTTTATCAAAAAGGTAGGCGACTGAGCCATCTGTGCCTAAGTTGCCGCCAGACTTACTAAACGCATTGCGCACACCAGATACGGTGCGGTTCTTATTGTCGGTCATTGTTTCCACCAGCACCGCAGTGCCGCCAGGCCCATAACCTTCGTAGATAATTGTTTCTAATACTTGGCCATCAAGCTCACCGGCTCCGCGCTTAATAGCCCGTTCAACGGTGTCGCGAGTCATGTTGTTTGATAGCGATTTATCAATGGCTGCGCGTAAGCGTGGATTAGAATCAGGATCTGAACCACCTTCTCGGGCAGCAACCGTTAATTCTCGAATAAACTTGGTGAACAATTTTCCGCGCTTTGCATCTTGTGCCGCTTTGCGGTGCTTAATGTTTGCCCATTTACTATGTCCTGCCATGTCTATCTCCTCAATTCATTCCTATACCCAAACAACCTATTCCACCCAACGACGCATATGTATTTCACGATCAACAAAGTGACTTTAGTATTAGTGCTTTTAGCATTAGTTATTTGTATTAGTGTTTTTTGTAGCTAGTGTCTTTTTGTATTGGTGACTCTAGTATTCGTAACTCTAGAATTAATGTCTTTATTTTAAAGTGGCTTGGGTATATTTAATCGAAAAAAAAGCCGAGTCTTAACTCGGCTCTTATGACGTTGTATTATTCAGCGTCTTTTGTGTCTTCTTTGGATTCTGCTTCTACAACACTGACGCCAAGTTCAGCTAACTGTACCGGATTTGCAAATCCTGGCGCGTTCGTTAACGGACAAGCCGCTGTCGTTGTTTTCGGGAATGCCATCACATCACGAATTGAGCTCGCACCAGTCATCAACATGATGATACGGTCAAGACCGAATGCTAGACCCGCGTGTGGTGGTGTACCGTAGCGCAATGCTTCAAGTAAGAAGCCAAACTTCTCGCTCGCTTCTTCGTCATTAATACCTAGAATTCTAAATACCGCAGACTGCATTTTGCTATCGTGAATACGAACTGAACCGCCACCTAGCTCACAGCCATTTAGTACCATGTCGTATGCATCAGAGATAGCAGCGATTGGATTCGCTTCTAGCTCTTCAGGAGTCATGTTACTTGGGGCTGTAAATGGGTGGTGCATTGCATGCAGCCCGCCATCAGATGTGCGCTCAAACATTGGGAAGTCAACAACCCAAAGTGGCTTCCACTCGCCTTGTAGCAAGTCAAAATCTTCACCCGCTTTTAGACGCAGTGCGCCCATCGCTTCAGCAACGATATTGGCTTTATCTGCACCAAATAGAATTAGATCGCCAGTTTGTGCGCCAGTGCGCTCAAGTAAGGCCTTAACCACATCTTCGCTTAGGAACTTAAGGACTGGAGATTGAATACCTTCCATACCTTTATCAAGATCATTAACCTTCATCCAAGCTAGACCTTTCGCGCCATAAATAGTGGCATACTTAGCGTATTCATCTAATTGCTTGCGTGAAAGCTTAGCGCCGCCAGGAATACTTAGTACTGCAACGCGACCTTCTGGATCATTTGCTGGGCCGTTAAATACCGCAAACTCGACTTCTTTAACGATGTCTGCAACATCAATAAGCTCAAGAGGGTTACGAAGATCGGGCTTATCTGAACCGAAACGACGCATCGCTTCTTCAAATGTCATTTTAGGAAACTCGCCTAAATCAACATTCAATAGCTCTTGGAATAAACCACGAACCATCTCTTCAGTCTTATCCATCACCTGAGTAGAGGTCATGAACGACGTTTCGATATCGATTTGAGTAAATTCTGGCTGACGGTCAGCACGTAAGTCTTCATCACGGAAACACTTAACGATTTGGTAGTAACGGTCAAAACCAGACATCATCAACAACTGCTTAAATAGTTGTGGTGATTGTGGCAGTGCAAAAAATTGACCTTTGTAAGTACGACTTGGTACTAAGTAGTCACGTGCACCTTCTGGTGTCGCTTTAGTTAAGATAGGTGTTTCAATATCTAAGAAACCGTTACCATCTAAAAAGCGTCTTACAGCACTGGTCACTTTAGAGCGGAACACTATACGGTCAGCCATTTCTGGGCGACGCAAATCTAAGTAACGGTACTTAAGACGTTGCTCTTCAGTGTTGTGCTGGTTTTTGTCCATGTTGATTGGCAATGGCGCAGAGCTGTTTAAAACAGTTAGCTCTAGACCTAAAATCTCAATCTCACCAGTACGCATATCCGCGTTAATCTGGCTATCAGGTCTTGCTCTTACAAGGCCTTTAATCTGAACACAAAATTCGCTGCGTAGTGTGCTTGCAACATCAAACACTTCAGGAAGGTCTGGATCATAAACAACCTGAACGATGCCTTCTCTATCACGAAGATCGAGAAAAACAACGCCGCCTAAATCTCGGCTGCGATTAACCCAACCCACTAGGGTCACTTCTTGACCTACGTGAGACTTATTGACGTCTCCACAATAATGACTGCGCATTTAACTCTTCCTTTATTCCGCAAAGCGATGTTTGAGGTTCTGGTTCAAAACAAGACAAAAGCGGCATTATAGAGAAATATTGCCGTTTTCCAAATAACTTCTCGACTAGTCGGCTAACTATCAAGCAATTTCAATTAAAAATTAATAAGTTCAGCGTATCTTAGCAAAACTAGCAGCTTCTATATGCCCCGCCGCCCGCATTTTTTGCACGATACATCCGTGTGTCCGCGGTTTTTAATAGCGCATCAATGCAATCGCCATCGTTTGGATAGATGGCAACACCAATACTGGCCGATGCAGATACGACTTGCTGATTAATAACAAATGGCTCTGACAAACTATTTAATAAATTATCAGCCACATCGCCAACCGACTCAAAGTCTTTAATTTCATTTAAAATGATAACAAACTCATCCCCGCCCAATCGGCCAACGGTATCCGAGCGGCGGATCCCTTTAATTAAAACCTTGCTAACATGCACTAAGTACTCATCGCCAGCATGATGACCCAAGCTGTCATTCACTTGCTTAAAGCCATCTAAGTCGATAAAGATCACCGCAAACTGTGCCGTGTCCCTTCTATGCATTAAAATCGCTTGCTCTAGTCTATCTTCAAGCAAACTCCGGTTGGGTAACTGGGTCAAACTATCGTGTTTAGCAAAGTGTGCCATTTTATTCTCAGCATCGATGCGTCTTGCTATTTCCTTGCGTAAACGTCGATTAGCTAATAATGCAGCAATAACAACGAGTGATAAAATAACGAAGACTACAATACCTAGCTTTAATCTATTTTCATACTCTTCACGGCCAAACTCAACCGTCTGAGACACCCATTTTTGATGGATTTGCTGTTGCCTCGTTGTATCAATGTTAGCCAAAACAGCATTGACTAATGGCAGCAGGGCCTTTTTACTATTGTGCACACCGATATGACTTCTCTGTTCTGCAAAGTCGACTAACATCGACATCTTCAAACTTGCAAACTTACCGCCTCGTATATTACTGCCCAGGTTAACGACCTTATCAATAAACACATCAGCCTGACCCTGACTAACAGCACTTAAACCCGCATCAATATCAGGCACTAAGATTAATTTCAGGCTAGGATACTTTCTCATTAATTCGCCAACAATATGGTAGCCTTCAATAACGGCGATTCGTTGACCGCTAAGCTCATTCAAACTAAAAATACTCACGCTATTTAATGATGTGACTAATCCCCAAGGTGAAGGCCAATAAGAATCTGAAAAGCCAAGTTGGTATTCACGCTCAGGGGTTATGGCGACACTGCCAGCCATATCAACGCTGCCTGAGACGAGCGCATCGAGCAGGCTTTGCCACTCATCGAACGCGATAGGCTCAATATTCAAGCCAAGTTCCTCACCAATAATACCAATAACATCACTGTTAATGCCGGCGTACTGACCCTCTTCGATAAATTCCATGGGATGCCAGTTTCGTAAAAAACCCACTTTAACGCTGCCTAATTCCTCGACTAAATTCTGCTGTTCGGCGGTCAAGTTTATCTGCATCTGCTGATTGTTATATATTCTATCTTCTGGGTTTAGCATCCACTTTCGTTCAATATCGGCTAACTCGACATTCGACATTTGCAAAAAACCAGCAGCAATACGCTCTGAAAACCCCACATCGCCACTTCGATTTAACACATATAAGTTGGTTTTAAATTCAAGGCCTGCATATTGATGAAAAAGCTCCCAACTCTGATTGAGTAATAGATAATGTTGTGTCCATGCTCCCGCTGCAACGAAGGCGGAGACATCGCCCTGCTTTGCCGCTTCTATCATGTCATCTACAGAAGAGAAATATCGAATATTGGTGTCAGGAAGGGCATCAATTAGCTCCTGTAAATATGGCGATGTCGGCGAGACCGCCACAACCTGACCTTTTAATTCGTCCAAGTTTTGTAAAGGTGTCTGAAAAGAAAATAAACGGCTAGTGACGCTATATATCTTATGGGCATGATTTAGGCCTGTTTGCATTGTCTCGCTTTCTGGATAGCCTAACTGCACATCCGCAATACCGCGTTTTACATTATCTATGCTCTGTTTCATGCTCCCCGGGACGAATCGGATCGGTAATCCCGTTTTCTCAGACCATAGTTTCCAGATATCCACCAGCAACCCATGTGGCAAGCCATCTGTGCCGATATCGGCATAAGGGCCTACTCCAGTTTGCATAGCGATAACAATATCATTTTGATAGCGCTTCTCCCCTAGCCATTGATGAGTATACTGCTCAATAAGCTCAGGTTTTATCAAAGCAAATCCATCCGCCACTTTAGCCGCTAACGCATGATTGGCTTTGTTAAATGTAGGATAAAAAGACAACTCAGAGATAGCCTTACGGTTTTCGATTGGAAACTTTATCGATATGGCATTATTAATTTGGCTTTCTCGCAAAAAGCCTTCTAAGCCAACAAATACCAGCACCTCTTCGGTCATTACGGCCTTAAGTAAATCGGTACGACTTTCAAAATATCGAAATGTTAGGTTAGGCTCTTGCTGCTTTAAAATCTCTATTTGTGCAGCACCGGCAACTACACCAATTTTATAAGGTCGAAGGTCTGCTAATGTTTGTGCCTTAGGTAACTGGTAATTGACATAGAGGAAACTATTTACACTGGTGATTTTAGGGGAAAAAGTAAACTCTTGCTCTCTGCTAACCGTTTTTGCCATACCTATATGTAAGTCCGCAGTCCCCTGCTTAATACTCTCGACGGAGTCTACCCAGTCAGTCGGTTTAAACACCACTTTGGTATTGGTTTGCCTCGACCACTCCAACCAGATATCAACTAACAGCCCACTAGGCTGGTTATTTTCATCGGTAAACTGAAACGGATAAGTGTCATTACTCATCGCAATGATAAGTGATTTAGTCTCTCTAACCGAGTCTGAATAAGCCGGAAATGTGACAAACATCGTCGCCATGGCGAGCAACATACAAGTGATAGTTTTCAATTACATTTCCCAAAAAGGTTAAATTTATGAGTGCATTTTGTTTAATTAGTGCTATTAGACAAAATTTTATGAGTAAATTCCAGTACTAGTCTTGCTGCTTACTGACATGATTAGCTAGAATGAAGTGTTGAACTCCCACTATTTGATCACATGAACTCTTCTACCGATAATCTCTTTGCCAAGCCTTATGAACAAGTCAGCGATTTTCAATTCGATGACAAAGTAGCCGGTGTCTTTAATGACATGATCAGGCGATCGGTTCCTGGCTATGGACAAATCATCAATACCATTGGTGATCTCGCCCAAAAGTATGCGGCGACTAATACTAAAATTTACGATTTAGGTTGCTCTTTAGGCGCGGCCACTTTGAGTATTCGCCGCCGAGTAGAAGGTCGTAATTGCCAAATTGTCGCGATAGATAACAGCGAATCGATGATTGAGCGTTGTAATGAGAATCTGTCGGCATATGTGAGTGAGACGCCTGTCGAACTCGTGTGCGGCGATATTCGCGATATAAAGATTGAAAATGCCTCTTTGGTGGTACTGAATTTCACCATGCAATTTCTTTCTCCTGATGATCGTGAAAGCCTGCTTAAGAATATTTATGAAGGCCTGATCCCTGGTGGTTTATTGATACTGTCTGAAAAACTGTACTTTAAAGAAGATAAAATTCAATCGACTTTAGATGACTTACACCTCGATTTCAAAAGAGCAAATGGTTACAGTGAGTTAGAGATCAGTCAAAAACGCAGTTCATTAGAAAACGTGATGAAACCTGATACACTAGCTGAGCATGAAAATCGGATCAGATCACAAGGTTTTAGCCAGTTCAGCGTTTGGTTCCAGTGTTTTAATTTTGCATCTATGGTGGCAATTAAGTGATTAGTTTTAGTTCTTTCTATAAACAGATTTCAGACTCAAGCCTACAACATTGGCTTGAGACTCTTCCGTCAATTCTCGGCCAGTGGCAGCGAGAACATAAGCACGGCTCCCTCCCTAAGTGGGAAAAAGTACTTAATAAACTGCATTACCCAGAAGCCGATATCATCGACTTTAAAACGAGCGTCAAAATTGGCTCAGGTGAGCAGCTTAGCGATGGTGAAAGGCAGAAACTTGAAAATCTATTAACCATTTTTAAGCCTTGGCGTAAAGGTCCGTACTCACTCCATGGAGTAGAAATCGATACCGAGTGGCGATCTGACTGGAAATGGGAGCGTGTCGTTCCGCACATATCTCCTTTAGAAAACCGCACAGTATTAGATGTGGGTTGCGGCAGTGGCTACCATATGTGGCGCATGTTAGGTGAAGGTGCCAAGCACGTGGTCGGTATTGACCCATCACCGTTGTTTATGTGCCAGTTCGAAGCGGTCAAACGACTTGCGGGTAACGATCACCCTATTCACTTCTTACCGCTGGGAATTGAAGAGCTACCCGCTTTAGATGCATTCGATACTGTATTCTCTATGGGCGTGCTCTATCACCGCCGCTCACCCATTGATCATATATTCCAACTGCGAGATCAACTACGGGTTGGGGGTGAGTTGGTACTAGAAACTTTAGTTATCGATGGCGATGAAAATACCGTGCTCATGCCAACGGATAGGTATGGCAAGATGAATAACGTGTGGTTCTTACCTTCAGTTGAAATGCTCATGCTTTGGTTAAAGAAGTGTGATTTCACAGACATACGTTGTGTCGATGTTGATGTCACTTCACTTGCCGAGCAAAGAAGTACACCATGGATGCCAAATGAATCATTAGTTGATTATTTAGATCCTAATGATGTTAGCCTAACAGTTGAAGGCTATCCGGCGCCAAAACGAGCCACAATTATTGCCACCAAGAATCAGCCAAATAAAGATTTAATCTAGCAAATAGTAAATGGGAAGCACTATGTTCAAGCAGATAATTTGTATTGCCGCAATCACAGCCGTCATTTCAGGTTGTGCAACGACCAAAGAAACTAACGCACCGATCCCAGTAGATGCTGCGGTGCTACAAGCCAGTTTAACCAATCAAGAAAGCAATATACTTGGTGCAATCGATACCTGTAACCAGGCTCAAGCTGCAGGGCTTGCATCACTAACTACTCAAATTGATGATCTCAATACAAAAATTGCTCAGCTGAACGTTAAGGAAAAAACGGCGGTCGTCCCAGTGGTTGCACCGGTACAGTGCCCCCCTTCACCTATTGGTGACAAATTTATGTTAGGTGCGCTAGAAAATGTCTATGTCGACGAAGTAAAGGCCAGTTTCAATACCCGTATCGATACGGGTGCGGAATCGTCCTCCCTCGATGCACGCAATATCATTTTGTTTGAAAGAGATGGCAGCCAGTGGGTTAGGTTTGACGTGTTTACTCAAGGAGATAAACAGCCAGCAAAAACGTTTGAATCAAAAGTCGAACGTTTTGTAAGAATTAAACAGGACTCCGATGAGAAAAGTGATCGTCGACCTGTTATTCACGCGCACCTTGAAATTGGCCAATATAAAGCGGAAACCGATCTAAACCTGAGTGACCGTAGCCATTTAGAATACCCTTTGCTACTTGGACGCAAGTTTATGCAAGACATCGCTGTCGTCGATGTTGGCCAAACCTATATCCATGGAAAAAAACAAGACGCTCAGCCGTCTAAAACGAAAAAATAGGATAAATGCAAATGCATTCTAAAAAACCCTTTTACATTTTAGTGGCGTTACTGTTTATTAGCGGCATCGCCGCAAGTGTCTACCGTGGAATTGAACACAGCGTACCATTTTTACCCGGTAAACAAGTTCAGAGCTGGGCAGTCGATGCTAAAGTTAGCTTTCAAGGAACCGGTGAGCCTGCTGAAGTCTCTTTCTCTTTACCTGAAGATCCAGCCTATGAAATTTTGGTTGAAAACGCCACATCACCAGGATATGGCTTAACGATTACTGATAACGCGATTGATCGCCGCGCTATCTGGTCCATTCGTCGAGCAGTTGGTACCCAAGATCTGTATTATAAAGTGACCCTGATCCCGACGGGTCAAGATAAGCTGATAGCTGAGAAAAACCCTACAACGCCTGTTGCATATATGTGGCCAGCGACAGAACAAGCTGCGGCAGAGCAAGCTATCGAAGAGGTTTGGTCTAAAAGCGCGACCAATCTTTCTTTTGCACAGCAGCTAAATAAAGATTTAAATGCCAATGAGCGTAGCCAGAACATAGAGCTGCTGCTAACCAGTAACTCGCCAAGTAAACTCTTCATCAGAATGCTGCACAGCAAAGGGATCCCAGCGAAAGAAGTTAGCGGTCTTTATCTTGAAGATCAACGCCGTAGGCAACAATTGTCTAACTTTGTTGAAGTGTACAATGACGGTCAATGGCATCTGTTTAATGCCGAAGATGGCAGCCAAGGTCGCCCTGATAACTTACTGCTATGGGACCGAACAGGCACATCGGTACTTGATGTTATCGGCGGTGTTAACTCACAAGTTAACTTCTCAATGTTGCAAGATACTCGTTCTGCTTTAGCCACTGCTATTGATGTCATGAAAAATGATAACGCTTTAGATTTTTCTCTTTATCAGTTACCCCTAGAAGAGCAGAGTCTATTTAAAGGCATTTTGTTAATACCGATTGGCGTATTAATGGTTGTGTTCCTTCGCGTCATCATTGGCATCAAAACCTCTGGCACCTTTATGCCAGTATTGATTGCTTTAGCATTCATTCAAACCACCCTCATAACCGGATTGATTGGGTTCCTACTGATTGTCGCCTTTGGTTTGATGATCCGCTCATATCTGTCGGAGCTCAACCTCTTGCTCATATCGCGGATCTCTGCGGTGATCATTGTTGTTATCGGTATTATTGGTTTATTTACTCTATTGTCTTATAAGTTCGGACTGAGTGAGGGATTAACCATTACCTTCTTCCCAATGATTATTTTGGCATGGACCATTGAGAGAATGTCTATCCTTTGGGAAGAAGAAGGTCCTAAAGAAGTGGTCATACAAGGCGGCGGCAGTCTGTTTGTCGCCACACTGGCTTACTTAGCGATGAGCGCGACTTGGGTACAGCATTGGGTATTTAACTTCTTAGGTATTCACTTGGTGATCTTGGCGCTAGTGTTACTAATGGGTCAATACACTGGATATCGCTTACTTGAGCTTAAACGCTTCAAGCCTTTAGCTGGAGAAAAGTAATGTTTCTAGCGAACCCTTCAGCCTTAAAGCACAACGGTGTGCTTGGTATGAACAAGCGTAATATCGACTATATTGGTCGCTATAACCCACGTAAGTACTACAAACGAGTCGATGACAAATTGACTACCAAGCAATTAGCCCTTGCAAACAATATTGCTGTACCGGATTTAATCGGTACAGTGTCAGAGCAACATGAGATTGCCGATATTCCTGCGATGGTTAATGACAAAGACGGCTTTGTCATTAAGCCATCGAAGGGATCTGGCGGTAAAGGGATTTTGGTTGTCACTAAAGTCAAACATGGTCGTTACTACAAGCCAAATGGTCAAGAAGTCACGCCTTCAGAAGTCTATCGACATGTATCAAACGTGCTCAGTGGGCTATTTTCTCTTGGTGGAAAGCCAGATGTCGCCATTGTTGAGGGCTTGATCCAATTTGACCCTGTATTTGATGGCTACTCTTACGAAGGTGTACCAGATATTCGTCTGATCATCTTTAAAGGCTTTCCCATCATGGGAATGTTACGCCTATCGACTGCAGCGTCAGACGGTAAAGCAAATCTACACCAAGGCGCAGTGGGCGTGGGGATCGACATCGCAACAGGCAAAGGTTTACATGCTGTGCAGTTCGATCAGCCCGTTGACTTTCACCCTGATACGCAAAAGAAGTTGATCTCAATTGCTGTCCCGCAGTGGGATACCCTGCTGCATACTGCATCTATGGCTTATGAAATGTCGGAGCTTGGCTATCTTGGAACCGATATGGTGCTGGATAAAAACAAAGGCCCACTTTTGCTAGAGCTTAATGCCCGCCCAGGTCTTGCCATTCAAATCGCAAATGGCCGTGGTATTTTGCCAAACCTACGTCATGTTGAAAGTATGGGCAACCATAACATGACAGTGGCAGAACGCGTGGCATATGCAAAAATACATTTCAGTGCCAACAGCTAAACACGTTAAATGGCTTTTTAGTCCGCTTTTCATTGTTATCTGTTGGTTCAACACGGCAGCTCATGCTGCCGTGTCGCCTATCCCGATCTTAGTAGAGCAGTGCCTAAGCTATAATTTCCCCGCCCAGCAATCCAGTACTCACTCTGATAAAACATCCGTTCCTCAATACGATAGTAATACACAAGCTATTGAGCTTGAACGTGATTTCATCGGATTTTTTAATATCAACGATAGAATTAAGTACTACCGGCAATTTCCTCTTTCTTATACAGATCGGGAGTTGTTACTTCAGTGTCAGTTATATTTAGCCGATGAATTAGCCCTATACTTTCAATCCACGCAATTTCAATCTACACGATTTAAACTCGCTGATAGTCACGATCCCGCGATTCAAGCTCTAGTGATGCGAATAAATCGCCTCGCTAAAAATACCGAGCGCCCTAAATACAAGGCTCAGTTACATACTGCTCAAGCGGCTTTTAAACAAGGCATTAGCAGTCAATCCCTTAGCCTTAATTTCTTTAATAACGACTGTAAACTGGCTTCAGTTGAGCCAGCAACAGACTTTAACGGTTCACTGGCAAACTATTTGATTCAACAACCAAGTGAGCAGTGCAGAAAACGTGTTTGGCAAGCCTATCAGGCCCGTGCATCGCATAAAAATTACAGTTCGTTAAATTTAATCACTGAGTTACGTCAGCACCAAGCCGAGCTCGATGGGTTTAGCGATTACAGTCACGAGGTGTTGCACCAGCAATGGTTGTCGACACCAGAATTAGTCAAACAGTTTCTACAAACACAAACTCAAGCAATCAATATTGCTCCTTGGGATCTTGGCTTAACTTTATCAAAGGCGACACCTACCCCGGTTAACACCATGGCATCGATGCAGTTACTTCAGCTGCTAGCAGATGCATTACAAACATTTTCGATTACAATGACAGCTGTTAATGAAAAGCTGTATCGAGTCTGGTTAGATGGGCGTCTTCTGGGGGATATCTATTTAACTGAAGGTAATAAAACCCGAGTAAAACCAATTCGACAGCTAGTGGTAGGCCAACAATTTGGTCAGTTCGAGTTGATAGTAAAACCTGAACTTAAAACTTATCAGCAGCAAAGCGCTGTGATTGAGTCGGTGGCAAGCATCATCACCCAACTGGCAAGTGGACAGAAATTTTATCTGCCAAATACCATCGGGGAAACTCAAGATACCGCTCAAATCGACACGCTATGGTTACAACAGTACCTTAAGAGTCAACTTCTACCAGAATTAAAGCAAGACAGTAGAGAGTCGGTATTGCTGCAATATGCCCAACAGCTACACATATTTAGGGCTAAAGTGGCTATCAATACCTATTTAGCGGCTAACAGCCCTCTTAAATTCGATCTTAACCAAGCATTTACGCAAGCCTTTGCAGCCCAATGGGATCAAGTCGATGACGCCGCTTATACGTTTAGCGCCCTTGTATTTGAAGGGCCGCTTTATTACCAAAAAATCTGGCAAAAAGCAGTGGCTAACTATATTTACCATTCGACAAAAGACTGTCAGAATCAGAAACTTGTATTCGATTATTTAGTGGTTAATGAATCAGCTAATGACATTGCTAGCATTTTTGAGCAGTTATTAGGTGAGCCAGTGACTAATGACTCACTTATCAAAAGGACTCAACATGCCTTCAATCCTCAAGATCAGCACCCTCGCCGCTGCACTATTTTGCGCCAATAGTTTAGCCGCAGACCTTGCTGTTACAGAGTCAACTAAGGCTCAAGTGTATCAAGGGATCAAAAGTAATCTCGAAGAGCACCTCTTTGAATTGCCTCCTCGCGTGCAGGGCCATTACGGTATTCGCCAATACCGCATGACCGGAGATCCCAAATATGCCAATTCAGCGCTGGTTGATCTTTATGTCGTCACCGAAGCGCAGGCCTTCTATGCTTGTAACCTAGATAAGCCTGACTTCATTAGCGAACAAGCAGAACAAGCCATATCTGTACTAGGTAAAGGCCCACGAGCTAAAGCCCGTAAAAAAGCACTACAATCTTTTCCTGAATTTATCTTTTATACCGACGTACTACTTCGTTACTCAAGCCGGATCAATGAGTTTGGTTTTGACGGCCCTTGCCACGATAAATTAACGGCGGTTTTAAAAAAGGCTGACTTAAAAACAGGCCTAACCGATAAAGCCATGATAGAAACCTGGGCAGCTCAGCTTGTTAACTATGTGTATTGGGCAAAACAGATAGGTGTTGGCGACTATTTAGCGGACTATAAAAAAGCCTTTATTGAGGTCTACCCTGATAATCAAGACGCAAAATTAAATAAAAAACAGTACCGTAATAAACTCTATGGTATGACCCACTTTATCTTTGCCGACAGTGAGTATTATCAGCACAATGTCGATCCGAAGGAGTTTGCTTGGATTTTAGATCACTTCGAGAACAATATTGACCGCATTTTAAAAGATGCTACAGATGACATTATCGCTGAAGTAGGCATCAGTTTTTTACTCGCAGGAAAGCCGAATCATCCTGTTGTTAAAAAGACCCAACAACATATTATTAATGCCTACAATACTCAGGAGCAGATCATTCCATCACCACGAGGCAATCCAGATCTTGTTATCGGTGAGCATCGAAATGTACTGGCAATGATGCTACTCGATTGGCCTGAAAATTTACACAAAGGACCTTATCTATCTGAGCTTAAGGCAACTAAGAAATATTTGCCAAAGCAGGTCACACCAATTAAAAAATAGGGATAACAGATAACAAAGCTCTTAAAGGCTTTGTTATCTGCCCATTGCAACTAGCACATAAAGCGGATTTCACGAGTCTTGAGTGATTATGGATAGAGCAAAATAAACCTTAGAGCAGTGGCGTATACTGCAAGCTGTCGTCGACTTTGGCGGGTACTCACAAGCTGCCGAAAAACTGAATAAAAGCCAATCGTCGCTTAACCATGCTGTTGCCAAATTACAGTTTCAGCTTGGCGTGCAATTACTCGAAGTTAAAGGACGCAAAGCCTACTTAACCGAATGTGGAGAAGTGTTATTACGTCGCTCAAGACACATTACTCAATCAGTCAATGAGCTAGAGATGTTAGCGAACAACCTAGAAACTGGCTGGGAGCCTTCCTTAACCATTGCCCGTGAAATTATCTACCCAATGGAACACCTAGTTGCTGCTCTGAGCGATTTTCTGCCTGTAAGCCGTGGGACACGAGTCACTGTGCTCGATACCGTTATTACTGGAACGACGGAACAGATTAGCGAACAAAATGTTGATTTAGCCATTTGTGGTGGCCCACCACCTAAAGGCTATTTAGCTGAACCATTATTAGATATCGATTTGTTATTGGTTTGCCACCCTTCTCACCCACTGGCACAGATGAAAGTCATCGAAGATGATCAAACTCTGGCTCAGCATTTACAAATCGTGATTAAAGACACGAGTCTTACTCCACTGAGCGAACTTGGTTGGCTCAAGGCTGAGCAGCGCTGGACGGTGAGTAATTTTCATGAAGCCATTACCATTTTAGAAAGAAATATCGGATTTTGCTGGGTTCCAGAGCACCAAGTTAAACAGTACATTGAAAATAATCAGCTAGTTAAATTAAATCTCAAAGGTTCAAGTAAGCGTAAAGTTACACTCAGTTTAGTGATCCCAAATAGAGATAAACAGGGCCCAGCAAGTGAGTTACTGGAGTCGCTAATCAAAAGGCATCATCAGGTGATAGAAGATTGTATCGATATGACTAAAAATAAAGGCCAACCCTAGGGCTGGCCTCTTAACGAGAAACACTCAGGTTAATCTGACTCTCATTTAACGATTAATGTCTAACTGTGTTTGTGCTTGTAACATTTGTTGTTTCAAGCCGCTATAGTCATCAGCGCTAAAGTTAACGTGACCAAGCTTACGGTTAGGTTTAGGGACCTTATTGTACCAGTGCAGACTGGAAGTGGCAGTAATGCTATCCAGTGGCGGTTTAGCTGTACCCAATAGATTAAGCATCCCCACCTTACCTTGAACTCGGCTCTCGCCTAGTACCAGCCCCGCAATTGCTCGGATATGATTTTCAAACTGACAGGTTTGACTACCAAGCTGTGTCCAATGGCCACTGTTATGAACTCTTGGCGCTAGCTCATTTACCAGTAACTCTCCATTAACCACGAATAACTCTATAGCGAGCACACCAACATAATCTAAATGATGGGTTATACGCCTAAAGTAATCCTCTGCAGCGGCTGTCATTGCAGGTGTAAGGTTTTCAGCTGGTGCCGTCGACGCAATTAAAATGCCATTATCATGGCGATTTTCGGTTAATGGATAGCAAGTAATGTTTCCCTGCTTATCTCTTGCACCAATAATTGATACTTCACGTTCAAAACCGATCCACTCCTCAGCTAAATAAGAGTCTGGCACCAGGTGAGTGGCAACCGAATCAAGATCATCTTGAGTTTTGATCACCCATTGGTTTTTACCGTCATACCCTTCTTCGAGCGACTTAATAACCAAGGGGAAGCCTAGATGCGTACCAAGCTCGTTGATACTTTCACCATGAGAAAAAGCGGCGCAAGGTATATGTAGCTCAGACAACAACTGCTTTTCGGCGATACGGCTCTTACAACGAGCAACACTGTCAACATTTGGACTGGTAGTGCAAAGTGCTGATAGCGCAGTTAACAAACTTAAATCAACTTGCTCCTTTTCAACAGTGACCACATCAGGATGTCCAAGAGCGGCATATAATTGATGCACATCATCATCAATAGACCAATTCAAGATCTTACCAAGACCATTTACACAAGCCGTATCAGTATTGGCTCCGGTATCATTAATAAAGCTAAATTTGATCCCCAGAGGCAAACCCGATAACGCCATCATTCGCGCAAGCTGACCGCAACCAATAATGGCAATATGCATTATTCAACCTCCAGCGGTACACCCGCTGTTTGCGTGGCGCGCCAATCACAAAGTCGCTTAGTTAGCGCTTTATCTGCCAATGCCAATATTTGTGCAGCCATGAGCCCTGCGTTATACGCCCCGGGATCACCAATGGCTTGCGTCGCGACAGCCACACCTTTTGGCATCTGTACTATCGACAATAAGCTGTCCATACCTTTAAGCGCTTTACTTGATACAGGAACCGCAATCACAGGTAGATGGGTCATGGCAGCTGTCATGCCAGGCAAATGCGCAGCACCACCCGCACCAGCAATAATCACTTCGACTCCATTGCTTGCAGCTTGCTGACTAAATTCAACCAAACGCTCGGGTGTTCTGTGTGCAGATACCACTTGAGCGTGATACTTAATACCGAGCTCTTCAAGGACTAGAGTGGCATTTTTCATCGTTGGCCAGTCACTTTGTGACCCCATGATAATAGCGACTTTGACAGGTTCCATAATTACCTCTTTATTGGTTAACCATAATGTGAACAATGCATAAGTAGGAATGCCTACCGACACATAAAAAGGGAACGCAACAGCTAATGAATAAGTAATAGATTGGGTGCGATGTTGCGCAGTGTGCCAGAATTGTTTTATATATGAAAATAGATGTTATCATGTTTATATATAGATAAATAACTATAAAGTTCAAATTATGTCTTTACGTTTGCAAGCCCATATGGGGACCCTAAGACAGTTAGAAATATTACTGGCTGTATATGACTCTGGCACTGTGAGCGGTGCAGCCCTGAACCTGCATCTAACTCAACCGACAATCTCGATGCAATTAAAGAAGTTAGCAGAGGTTATAGGCTTGCCTTTGTATAATGTCATTGGCCGTAAAATCGTCTTTACCGAAGCGGGTCTTGAAGTGGTTAAAACCGCGACCGAGGTACTGGGTAGTTTCGCACGACTCGAGAGTTCACTATCCGATTTAGGCGAGCTGAAATCGGGAACGTTAAGGCTAGCAGTTGTCACCACATCAAAATATTTTATCCCTCACTTATTGGGGCCATTTTGCGAACGGTATCCCAATGTCGATGTACAGCTAAATGTGGGCAATCGACAACAAATTATCGAGCGTTTAAAGCAAGGCGTTGATGACTTCTACGTGTTTAGTCATCCTCCAGCGGATCTCAACACTGAAAGTATTGAGTTTTTTAATAACCCCTTAGTTGCTATCGCTCATGAAAACCATCCATTTTCGAAGCTAAAATCGTTATCACTCGATAAACTCAGTCAAGAACCCTTTTTAATGCGAGAAAACGGTTCTGGTACCCGTTTAGCCATCGAACATTTTATGGAGAAGCAAGGGGTTAACTTAAATATTAAAATGACTATCGAGAGTAATGAAGCCATCAAGCATTCGGTCATGGCAGGCTTAGGGATCAGTATTTTGTCTGCCCATACACTCGTGTTTGGTGGTAATGCGGGGTTAACGCAGCTCAAGGTTAACTCATTACCGATTAACTCAAATTGGTATTTTTTGTGGTTGAAGTCGAAAAGGCAAACCGAGATTGCACAGGCTTTTCTTCGACATGTTGAAACCGACGGACGCCGCATGTTAACGCAATTAAATCGCCACCCCTTATACCAATCAGTATAAGAAGTTGTTCAACGCAGAAGTAGGCAACCAAAAACGCTCCAGAATGGCGAGTTTTAGCGGCTCTGATACTGTGTTAACGAGCTTAAACGTAGAATGACTATGCGCTTCACTCGTTGCAGACCACATGGTCTAGTATGTTCCCGACATACATAAGACATTTCATCCATCCCTGGAGGTCAGATGTGGTGAATGTCATTGCACTTTAATATTACGCCTTGATACTGCAGCTTAATCTAGTACCTAGATATTACGATATTACACCTTGATATTAATCAAGCTGCCTATCATATCTGATGCTGTTTGGATCACCTCAGCCGACGCCTGGGCATGAATCACCGCTTGAGTTGCATCAACTAATGCTTGCGTTGTACTGCTTGGCATACTGACATTGTCAACCGTCGTCGTGCCTGCAACTGATTGGCTCGCACCGGCAACATCAATCGTCGCTTGGGTTAAGTCTGTCTGCGCCGCTTGAAATCCATTGTGCCCAGAAATGATACTCGGTAGGATCTGCATTATTTTCTCCATAGCAAACAATTTAGTAGCACAATTATCAAGCAAAAATTTAAAGAAGTACAGTTTATACCAATTGTAAAAAAACAGACCGCTAACAATCATTGACCCAATCGATGAATAAAGATTCATTGTTCTGCTAATCTTAGAAATAGCCTTTAAGTCACTAAAATGATACGGTTATCACATAAATACAAGAAATTGGAAATAGCGCAATCTTGCGAGGAGATCTCTAATGAAAAAAGCGAGAATACTGGTCGTAGATGACGATCCTGTCTGCTCAAGCCTTTTATTATCTATCTTAGGCGATGACTACCAAGTCACAACCGTTAATTCAGGTGATGATGTTACTGATATTGCCAATATCCAGCGCCCAGATGTTATCTTTTTAGATATTATGATGCCGGGTAAAAACGGTTATCAGGTACTGAAAGATTTAAAAGAAGATCCACAAACCTCTATGCTACCCGTCATTATCGTGAGCGCCCTTTCGGAACAGTCTGATGAAAACCTTGCATTAAGGATTGGTGCTGACGGCTATATAGCCAAACCTATCACGCCATCAAATGTGTATGAAGTACTTAAAAAGCAGCTCTAACCAAACCTACTTCTAAATGACAAAGCACCAAAGTACAGCTTATGTTCCACAGCTAATTGCTAGTGAAGTATTCCACTAGCGAAAAAGCGGCATTTACACTGTCTGCTGCACAGCTTTATCGTAATGGCTTATTGTTAAGACGTGAGTCTAATCAACTCAGCGCATAGGCAAACACCATAGCGAGCCGTTTAATGCAGCTCAAGGTAAAAGTGATCAGGGTGTAACGTTTTAACTTAGGAAATAGCTCTCGACAAATCACCTGCTTATCTTGGAATACACCGATGTTACTAATCGGAAGCAATAAGGCTTTAATCTGATACGTTTGCTTAGCAAACGTCACAGAATAGCGCTTATAAGGCAGCCATAAGAACTTTTTAAACACGATATTGCCTGAGACTGTAACTAACTTTGTGTAACTGCTTATCAAACTGTACTCTAAAAAGAGTCAAGGATAGGCGTATAATCATG